>VAZH01000287.1 GCA_005884465.1 Alphaproteobacteria bacterium
GCAAAAACCAGGAAAGGCACCGCGGCAAAGGTTTTTGGCGCGGCGCCCTGCTCCAGCAGTCCGAACCCCGCCGGGCGTTGCAGCAGCGCCTGATATCCGCTGGTCAATGCGCCAGCCAGGGCGAAGCCGATGCAAAGGGACAACAAGGAATTCAACGCATCGGGCGACATTGCAAAGCTCTTCCGCTACACCACAGAACCTCCCCTGCTTGGCAAAATTGGCCGCCCGCCGCCACATCATCCTTAAGGAAAGGTTAACGGCGGCGGCGGGAACCGCGGCTTGCACAAACATCCACCCGCGCGAAATCGTGCGGAAATCCGATGACGCATGGCATATTCGCTAGCGATTCGGCCGGCACCCTGGACCTCCCTCGCGATGCTTCGTTCATGACATTGTTTTCAACCGCCCAGCACATCGCACGCGGTTCGCGCGAGCGTTCTCGCGGCCACATGATCCCGATCGTGCTGGGATGCGCGGTCACATCGGGCGCGATGGCTCTGGTGGCCTATTTGCTGTGGCCGACCTGGGGCGCGGACGCTTCAAGCAGTCCGGCGCGGTTGCCGGTCAGCATCGGAGCAACGCTTTTTAACGTGCCGACCCTGGCGATCCGCGTGAAGATCCAGCGTCACTCCGGGCCGCAGGAACGCGTCGACCTCGCCTTCAGCTTTCCTTCGCTCGAGCCTCCCGAGCTACCCAAGCATGTCAGCGCCGATACGATGGAAGAAACGATACAGCCGATCGACCGGATCTTCCTGTCGATAGCGGCGCACCATGACTCGCTGGCACCGGATAGCCGCGTGCGCACCATCTATCCGCGATATCTCGAACAGGCCTCGGTGCCCGGCCAGGACGGGTTGACGAAGCGCGCATTTCGCGACGGTACGCCCTACAGCAACGAAGACCTGTTCTTTGCCAACACGCCGAACCTCAACGCCCGCTGCACGCGCGAGGGTGCGACCCCGGGAATGTGCCTGAGCGAGCGCCGAATCGACGGCGCCGATCTGACGTTTCGTTTTCCACGAAGCTGGCTGGCGCGATGGCGCGAGGTGGCCAATGCGATGGAACGATTGACGGTGCAGTTGCATGGGCAGAGGCAATAGACGACATCCTGATTTACCGTCATTGCGAGCCAACGGGTCGGCGCGAATGCGTGCCCGATAACAGGCTCCGCGAAGCAATCCACAGACCGGCAAATGAGAGCGCCAAATGCCTAACTGAATTGCTTCGTCGCTTACGCTCCTCGCAATGACGGGGTGCGCGGCGGGCTAAAAGCCTTCAACCCTGCTCGACCAGATCGTCCTCGAGGATCGCCATCTGGAACTGAAATGCGCGGTCGTCATCCTCGTCATCGACGAACAAGACGCCGATGAATTCCTCGCCGATATACACCTCGGCCGAATCGTCCTTTTTCGGCCGCGGCACCACGCGAATCTTCTGATTGCCGAACAGACGCTTGAGATAGGCGTCGAGTTTCCTGACTTCCTGAACGTCCACGGCAGTCTCCAATACGATTTGGGTTTCGGGAAGTTTTTAGGACGAGACGAGGCGAACCGCTAGCCTAACTTTGCAGAAATCGTACACAACATTCAGATTCAAATGCTCGGCCGATCACAGCCCGATCGCGTTGAGCATCTGATCCATGGTGCGTGACGGCTCGGCGCAGCCGGCCTCGCCGACGATTTTGGCAGGAACCCCCGCCACCGTCACATTGTGAGGCACCGGCTTCACCACCACCGAGCCCGCGGCGATGCGGGCGCAATGGCCGACCTCGATATTGCCGAGAATCTTCGCGCCCGCCCCGATCAATACGCCGTGGCGGATCTTGGGATGGCGATCCTCGTTCTCCTTGCCGGTGCCGCCCAGCGTGACGCCGTGCAGAATCGAGACGTCGTCCTCGATCACAGCGGTCTCACCGCATACGAACCCGGTGGCGTGATCCAGGAAAATCCCGCGGCCAATCCTGGCTGCGGGATTGATGTCGGTCTGGAATACCGCCGATGAGCGGCTCTGCAGGTAATAGGCAAAATCCTTGCGGCCTTTTTGATGGAGCCAATGCGCCAGACGGTGGGTCTGCAGCGCATGAAAACCCTTGAAGTAGAGCAGCGGGTCGATGAAACGAGAGGTCGCGGGATCGCGGTCATAGACCGCCACCATATCGGCCCGGAAAGCATTCCCGATGTCGGGATCCTCGCGCAGCGCCTCGTCATAGGTCTGGCGAATCAAATCGCCCGACAGCGCCGAATGATCGAGGCGCTCGGCGAGGCGATGCACCACGGAGTCCTCCAGCCGATCGTGGTGCAGCACGGTCGAATAGATAAAGGAGGCCAGCTCGGGCTCGCGGCGAACGATGTCTTCCGCCTCGGTCCGCACGCGATCCCAGATCGGATCGAGCGCCGCCAGCTTCGCACCCTGCGGAGTGATCTGATGCATTGCCATGGGCTTGCTCCCGCAAGTTCTGATGTTCGTCATACCTTATAGCACGAGCGGCCGACGGCTGTCCTAGTGCCTATTCCGCAAAAACGCGCAACAATCAAGCTTCCGCACCCGGGGCTAAACGATTGAACGACCTTGGCTTCCTATCTTAGGCAAATCTCACTTTCGCTTGAAGATTTAGTTGAACTTGGTTGGGAATTTGAACAAATCAAGTCCGCCCGGGAGCGATAATTCACGTTCGCTGTGAGAGAAAATCCAGCACGCCCTTCTTGTAGACCTTGTCGCCGACCGCCCGCATGTGATCGCGGTTGGGAATGTCGAGCACTTTTGAACCCGGGATGATTTTTCCGAGCGCTTGCGCCGAGCCCGCGACTTCGTCCTTGGTGCCGACCGCGATCAATACCGGCACGGTGATCCCGGCGGCCTCCTCTCTGGTCATCAACCGCCGCGAGCCGCGCAGGCAGGCCGTGAGCGCCCGGCGGTCGGAGCGGGTCTGGTCGGCGAAAGCGCGAAAAGTCCGTCCCACCGGATCGGTGACCTCATCGAGCGACGGTGCCTCCAGCGCTTCGGCGACGTTTTCGCCGGGGCCGCCGCCCTCGATAAGTCCGATCCCGATGCCGCCGAAAATCGCCGAACGCAGCCGCTGCGGCTGGCGATGCGCGAGCCACGCCGTCATCCGCGCTCCCAGGGAATAGCCCATGATATCGGCGCGCTCGATCTTCAAATGATCCATCAGCGCGCCGACGTCACCGGCCATGGTGCCGATGTGATACGCTTCCGGGTCATAGAGTTTGGCGGAATCGCCGTGGCCGCGATTGTCGAGCGCGATCACGCGGCGGCCGTTTTTCTTGAGCTCTGAAACCCAGGTCGGATACACCCAGTTCACATTCTTGGTCGACGCAAAGCCGTGGACGAGAACGATCGGATCGCCCTCGCCTTCATCGAGATAGGCAATTTCAACAGCGCCGTTATGAAAACTCGGCATCGGTCAATCCATGTTTCCTGGTGATGAAATTTTTGCGGAAGCGCTTCCTCCCGCTTTGGAGAGGGTTTGGGTTGAGCGATTACGATCTTCGCTAGGCCGAAACCCCCGCCGCCAGCTGCTGTCGCAACCGCCGCGCCTTCTTGCGATCCAGCCACGACTGGGTCAGGCGTTCGGTGGTGGCCTTGATCGACGACAGAAATCCGAACAGTGCCAGCAGCGCGCCGAACACCCACAGCGTCAGATTGAACGCGCCGGCCGCCAGCAGCAAGGCGCCGCGGCCCAGCACTTTCAGGATCGCGCGGGTCTGGCCGCCCTTGGACTCCGCAAGCCGCGCGGCGCGGGCAACGTCCTTCGGGCCCTCGGCTATCCTTAGCGTATCGAGCGCGCTTCGCATGCCGGCCTTCTCGCTGACGCGGCCGACGTCCTTGGCGAGACGGACCAGCGCGCCGGCCTTCTCGGCGCGGAACGCGGCCTTTATCGCGCTGACGGTCTGCCCCGGCCGCAACACCGAACCGGACGCAACCGCGTTCTGCAGCATCGGCGCGTCAACGATCTGGCGTGCCGAGCGGCCGGCCCATTGCGTGAGCCCCTCGCCCAGCCGCCCGACCTTGCGGGCATCCTTGACCAGCGTGAGACCGGCGCGCACTGGCGCCACGCCCCCGACCGAGATATAGGTCGCCGCGGTCACCGCGAGACCGGCGGTGGCAAGGCCAAGTATCAGCCGATCGGTATCCTCGCCCATCGCGAGGTGCTTGCCTTCGCGCACCACGTCCCTGATGTCGCCGAACACGAACAGATCGCCGGCGATCGTGCCCGACAGGCTCGCGACATCGTCGGCATTTCCGGTCACAAGGCCGGTGGCGAAGCGTTTTGCAAAGTGCGAGGTCGAATTTTGCTCGGCGACGGCATCGCTCACCCGCAGCGATAATTCGTCGCTGACGGAAATGCCCTTCTCCCTGGCGAGATCGACAAAGCTGTTGGCGAGATCGGCGTCGTTGGCGGCGAGCGCCGCCTCAATATTCTCGGCGACCACGGCCTAGTTGCGCCGGATCGTCCTGCGCCGCCAAAATCGCGCCGGCGTCGCGCGCACGCGGCCACAGCAGCGCGCAGGCGACCGCGCACACCGTCATACAAGCCAAAGCCGAACCGATCCGCGGCCGTTTCATCCCGAAAACCCGGTATTTCGCTCTACTCAAAATAGTGTGCCGCTTTTAAGACACAACTGCCCCGACGAAAGAAGGGCTTCTCTGGGACGACAAGATTGTGTCGAATTTGCATGAGCAGGTGAGCGGCCGGGGCCCTGCGAATCGACACACCCGCCAGTATCGTGCGCTGCATTTCTACCATCCGGCGCCCTGTTGATTTGCGTACCGCCTCTATTGCTGTCCAAGGTGAATACGATGTCCGACCATGTCGTTCCCCATTTTCACAACGATGCCGGCGTCTCCGTCATCGAGATCGGCTCGAAGGAATTCATGTGCGTGGGCGCCAATCCGCCGTTCGATCACCCCCATGTTTTCCTCGATCTGGGCAACGACAACGAGATCATCTGCCCCTATTGCTCGACGCTTTATCGCTACGCCGCCGACCTCGCCGCCGGCGAAGCCCGCCCGCCTGAATGCGTGGTGAAAGACAAGGCCGCCTGATCGAGCGGTGGCCGCTTCACGCACCATCTTCGTCGCTGGTGCCGGGATCGGAGGATTGACGGCCTCGCTCGCCCTTGCGGCACGAGGTTTCCGCGTCGTCGTTCTCGAAAAAGCCGAACGCCTCGAGGAAGCCGGCGCCGGCCTGCAGCTGTCGCCCAATGCCAGTCGCGTGCTGGTCGAGCTCGGGTTGCAGCCTCGGCTTGCGCATCGCGCGGTCACGCCCGATGCCATCAGCCTGATGAGCGCGCGAAGCGGCGGTGAGGTCGTTCGCGTGCCGCTTGGCGAAGCCGCCACGTTTCGCGCCGGCGCGCCGTATTGGGTGGTGCATCGCGCCGATCTGCAACGCGCGCTGCAAGCCCACGTCGATGACAATCCCGATATCGAGCTGCGGCTCGGTTGCCAGTTCGAGGACGTCGCCGCCCACGCCAGGGGACTGACCATCGTCCAGCGCAGCGGCATGGCGCGGCAGCAGGATCTGGCGCTGGCGCTGATCGGCGCCGACGGCATCTGGTCCGCGGTCCGGCATCATTTGTTTCCCAAGGTGCAGCCGCAATTCTCCGGGCTGATTGCCTGGCGCGGAACGCTCGAGGCCACGCAGTTGCCGCGCGAATATACCTCGCGCCGCGTCCAGCTCTGGATGGGGCCGAAGGCGCATCTTGTCACCTATCCGATCTCGGGCGGGCGCGAGATCAACGTCGTCGCCGTGGTGCCGGGGACGTGGAACAGACCGGGCTGGAGTGCCCCCGGCGAGGCCAGGGAAATCAAGAGGGCGTTCGAAAAGAGGTGGCCGGGCGCTG
>VAZH01000288.1 GCA_005884465.1 Alphaproteobacteria bacterium
CGCTTCGTGCCTGACCATCGCGCAGGTCGCCTCGCGCACCAAGACCTTGTACATCAACAGCGGCGGCAACTCCGATGCGTTGCGCGGCAAGGACTGCCAGCGCTATATGTTCCACGTCGAATCGCAGAACTCGATGTATGTGAAAACCGTCGGCCGCTCGTTCCTGCGCGACGGACTGGTCAAGGGCAAGAGGTGGTATTCGCTAACGGCGGACTATGCGTTCGGCCACGACCTCTTGAAAGTCGCCAAGCGCTTCATGGAAGGCAATGGCGGCAATTTCGCCGGCGACGATCTGGTGCCCACCGATGCCGCCGATTTCTCCGCTTACTTGCTGAAAATCCGCGAGGCCAAGCCCGATCTCGTCGTGATCAATCTCGCGGGCAACCAGACCACCAACTTCCTCAAGCAATATGCCGAGTTCGGCCTGACCTTCCCGGTCGGCGGATTCGGCTTCGACACCGCCTTGGCCTGGGCCGCGGGTAAAGGCAACTTCGTCGGCACCTGGCCGGTGGTCTGGCATCATCTGATCGACACGCCCGGCTCGAAAGCGTTCGTTGCGGCGTTTTCCAAGAAATATTCCAAGCCGCCGGAAAACCAGGCCTGGGGCGATTACATCGCCACCAAGATCGTGGCGCAAACCATCAATGAACTCAAATCGGCGGAATCGCCCAAGATCATCGAGCATTTCGAGAAGGGCGCGAAATTCGATATTCTGAAGACGCGGCAAGGCTACTTCCGCGCCTCGGATCATCAATTGATGCACGAAATGTATGCGGTCACGGCGCTGCCCGCCGACAAGATCAAGAATCAGTGGGACATTTTCACATCGAGCCCGGCGGTGCCGGGTCCCGAGGAAGATCTCGAAGTGATCGCTGCCACCAAGGAGGAGAACAGCTGCACTTTCCCGAGCTGACCGGCTGACCTGGGAGCGCAGCCATTAACTCAGGCGGTCTTCTCATCATTGCGAGGAAGTGACGAAGCAATCCAGTGACGTCATTCCGGGGCGATGCCAACGGGTCCGGCCCATGGCCGGCCCGATGACAGGCTCCGCATCGAACCCGGAATCTCGAGATTCCCCGATGTGCAATTGCACATCTGAGGTCTGGTGCTAAAGCACCATCCCGGAATGACGGCGTCCGATGCTTCTCGCAATGACGATTTCAGACCCTTAATCTTTTTCCTCGGGGGCAGGCCATGTCCGCCATGTTGTTAGCGCAGCAAATCCTCAACGGGCTGCTCGACGGCGTCTATTACCTCTTGATCGCACTTGGTCTGTCGCTGATCTTCTCGCTCGGCGGCATCGTCAATCTCGCGCATGGCGCGTTTTATGCGATCGGCGCTTATCTCACCTGGGTGCTTTCGCCCTATCTCGGCTTCGGCGGATCATTCGCGGCAGCACCGGTTGCGGTGGCGCTGCTCGGCGTGGTGATCGAGCGCACCCTGTTCCGCCGCTTTTATCGATCCGATCCGATCCTCTCGCTGCTGCTGACGTTCGGCCTCGCCATGGTGGCGGAGCAGGTGTTGCGGATGATCTTCGGCGCGTCGCCATTGTCCTATTCGATACCGCCCTGGCTGCGCGGCCAGGTCGCGGTCGGCAGCTTCATCTATTCGTTCTATCGCGTGGTCCTGCTCGGCATCGCCGTAGCCTGCATTGCCGGCCTGTGGCTGCTCTTGCAAAAGACATCCTTCGGCCGCGTGGTGCGCGCCGGCGTGCAGAATCCCGACATGGTCGGCGCGCTCGGCATTTCGCTGCAGCCCTATATGTCCGCGGTGGCGGCGCTCGGCATCGGGCTTGCGGGGCTCGCCGGCGTGCTGCTGGCGCCGATCTATTCGATCCATCCGGCGATGGGCCAGGAGATCATCACGCCCGCTTTCGTCGTCGTGGTGATCGGCGGTCTCGGATCGTTCTGGGGCGTCGTTGCCGCGGCGCTATTGGTCGGCCTCGTCAAAGGCGTCATGGTCGGCATCGGCTATTCCGCGGCCTCGACCGCGGCGATCTATCTTTTGATGCTGCTGGTGCTGCTGTTCCGGCCGCGCGGCCTGTTCGGCGAACGCATCATGCGGTTCGAGTGAGGCGCTGGAGATGTTGAAGCGCCCGCCAATTCCACTGCTGATTGCAGCGCTCGGGCTTTTGCTGCTGCCGCCGGTGCTGCTCGCGCTCGGGCTCACCATGACTTCAGCCACGGAAGTCGTAACTTACGCGATCGCCTGCATGGCGCTGAACATCCTGGTCGGCTATACCGGCCTCGTATCGTTCGGCCACGGCGCCTGGTTCGGTCTTGCGGCCTACGCGGCGGCGCTGATCCAGCGCAACTTGATGCATGACTCGTTTTTCGGCCCGACAATCGCCGGCGTTGTGATCGTGGCGGCGGTTGCGGCGGCGTTCGGATTCCTGATCCTGAGGCGGCGCGGCGTGTATTTCTCGCTGCTGACGCTGGCGCTTTCGGCAATGCTGTATGCGGTGTCGTTCCGCTGGACCGAAGTGACCGGCGGCGAGAACGGCCTCGGCGGCATCACCCGGCCGACGCTGTTCGGCTTCAACCTGGAATCCTCGACCGTCTATTACTGGTTCGTGGCGGCCATCGCGTTCCTGGTGCTGGTCCTGTTGTGGCGCTTCCACAATTCGACCATCGGCACCGTATTGGTGGCGATCCGCGAGAACGAGCAGCGCGCACGCTTCCTCGGCTATCCGACCAATCGCTACAAGCTCGCGGCGTTCGTATTGTCCGCTGCCATCACCGGGCTTGCCGGCATACTATTGCTGTATCAGAACCGCATGACCTCGGCCGATCCGATCTCCGTCTCGTTCTCCGGCGATCTGCTGGCCATGGTCGTGATCGGCGGCATGCGCAGTTTCCTGGGACCGGCGCTCGGCGCGCTGTTCTTTATTCTGTTTCGCGAATTTTTGGGCATCTACACCGAGAACTGGCTGTTCTGGTTCGGCCTGGTGTTTGTCGCTTTCATCGTGTTTTCGCCGACCGGTCTGGTCGGCGTCGGCGAGCGGCTGATCGCCCCATTCCGCAAGAAGACGACCGAAGACGCCGCGATGTCGGCGCGCCGGATCGAAGTCCTGCCATTGCCGGAATTTCTGCGGCCGGAATCCCACATCGACGGCGCGGTGCTTTCCGCCCGCCACATCGTCAAGAGCTTTGGCGGCATCCGGGCAGTACAGGGCGTCGACATTTCGGTTGCCGACCGCACCCTGCACGCATTGATCGGTCCCAATGGCGCCGGCAAGACCACGGCATTCAACCTGTTGTCGGGCATGTTTCCGCCGGACGAGGGCGAGGTTTCGCTGATGGGCCAGCCGATCGCCGGACATGCGCCGGAGGAGATCGCTCGCGCCGGCATCGGCCGCTCGTTCCAGATCACCAATCTGTTTCCGGCGCTGAGCGTCGGCGAAAACATTCGCCTCGCCGTGCAGGCCCGGCATCCCCGCCGCTTCGATCCCATTACCAACGCGTTGTCGATCGATGCAATCAATGCCGAGACCGACGCGACCATCCGCTATCTCGGCCTTGCCGGCATCGAAAAGGCGGAAGCCGGCATGTTGTCGTATGGCGGCCAGCGCCTGCTTGACATGGGCGTGGCGCTGGCCACCGCGCCGCGGGTGTTGTTGCTGGACGAGCCGCTCGCCGGACTTGCTGCGGCGGAACGCGAGCGGATCGGCGCCATCATCAAGCGCATCTCGTCTGATTTGCCGGTGCTGCTGGTCGAACACGATATCGACCGGGTATTTCAGCTCGCCGATCAGGTCACCGTCATGAACGAAGGCCGGGTGCTGCTCGACGGCTCGGTCGAGGATGCCCGCGCGAGCCCGAAGGTCCAGGAAGTCTATATCGGCTCCGGCGCCACCGAAGTTGCCGCGCGCCCACGCGAAACCGCCGCCCGCGTCAACGCGCTCTTGACCGCAACCACTGTGAATACGTTCTACGGCAAAAGCCATATCCTCAACGATGTCAGCTTCACGCTGCACGAAAACGAGATCATCGCGCTGCTGGGGCGCAACGGCGCCGGCAAGTCGACGCTGTTGAAGACGCTGATCGGGATCGCGCCGGCCGCGCATGGATCGATCAAGCTGGCGGACCATGAACTGATCGGGCTTTCATCTGCAGAGACTGCGCGTCTCGGCATCGGCTATGTGCCGCAGGGCCGCGGCCTGTTCGCCGGGTTAAGCGTCGAGCAGAATCTCGAGCTCGGCGGGCTGAAGCGTCAGACCGGCAATGGCGTGCACTGGACGCGCGAGCGCATCTACGAATATTTCCCAAGAATCCGCGAACGGCTCGATAGTCCCGCGGATTATCTCTCCGGCGGCGAGCAGCAGATGGTGGCGGTAGCCCGCGCGCTGTCAGGCGATGTGCGGGTGTTGCTGCTCGATGAACCTTTCGAAGGCCTCGCGCCGACCGTGGTGGAGCAATTGTTCGAGACCTTCGATCGGCTGCGCAAGGAAATCGCCATCATCATCGTCGATCACAATCTCGATCTGGCGCTGGCATTGTCCGACACTACGGTGGCGCTGGAGCGCGGCCGGATGATTCACGAGGGGCCGTCCAGGGCACTGCGTGACGATCTCGATCTGCGCCGAAAAGTGCTCTGGCTGTGAGAAGGAAATGAAAAAGCAAAATCGAAACGTCGCCATCGTCGGCGTCGGCCTGATCGGACGCGCCTGGGCGGCGATTTTCGCCCGCGCCGGGTGGAACGTGCGGCTCACCGATCCGCATCAACCGACGCTGAAGGCCGCGCCCGGTCTGATCCGCGACGAATTACAGGCGCTCGCCCGTCACGGGCTGGCAGATGATCCCGATGGCGCGGCGGCGCGGCTCTTCGTTGCGGCAAGTCTCAAGGAGGCCGTCGAGGGTGTCGAGTTCGCGCAGGAGAACGGTCCGGAGATTGTCGAACAGAAGATTGCGATCTTTGCCGAACTCGACAAGCTCGCGCCGCCCGACGCGCTGCTGGTATCGTCGACCTCGGCCATCACAGCGTCGCGCTTCACGGAAATGCTGCCGGGCCGGGCGCGTTGCCTGATCGGCCATCCCGTCAATCCGCCGCATCTGATACCGCTGGTCGAGCTTTGCGGCGCGCCGTGGACCGCGCCTGACGCAGTCGACCGTGCACGCAAAATCTATCGCGAGATCGGGCAGGTGCCGGTTACGATCAACCGCGAGATCGATGGTTTTGTGCTGAACAGGCTGCAGGGCGCGCTGCTCGCCGAAGCGTTCCGGCTGGTCGGCGAAGGTTTTATTTCGGCGGAAGACCTCGATCACACGGTGAAGGACGGGCTTGGCTTGCGTTGGTCGTTTCTCGGACCGTTCGAGACCATCGAACTCAATGCACCCGGCGGCATCCCCGATTATTGCGCGCGCTATACCGGCTTCTACAAGGAGCTGGCGTCGGCTTCCGCCGGGCCTGAAGTTTACCAAAGCCCCAATGTGGACCGGGTGATTGCGGCGTGGCCGCATCCGCCGACACCCGAGCGCATCGCCGCGCTGACACAGCGGCGCAACGAGCGCCTTGCGGCGCTGGCCGCGCACAAGGCTGCCCAAAGCGACAAATTATGAGTGCATCGACCGCCAGAAAGAGAGCAAAGCATGAGCCGCAAAGTCATCATCACCTGCGCCGTGACCGGCGCGATCCACACCCCCTCGATGTCGAAGGCGTTGCCGGTGACGCCGCAGGAAATCGCAGACGCAGCTGTCGATGCCGCCGAAGCAGGCGCCGCGATCGTGCATCTGCACGCGCGCAACCCGAAGACCGGCCAGCCCGACCAAAGTCCCGAGGCCTTTGCGCCGTTCCTGAAGATCATAAAACAGCGTTCGAACTGCGTGATCAATCTGACCACCGGCGGCGCGCCGACCATGAAAGTGGACGAGCGCGTCCGTCCCGCGGCGCTCTACAAGCCGGAAGTCGCATCGCTGAACATGGGGTCGATGAACTTTGGCTTCTTCGGCATGCTCAACCGCTTCAAGAAGTTCGAACATGACTGGGAGCGCAAGCACCTCGAGAACAAGGACATCGTGTTCCGCAACACTTTTCAGGACATCGAATACGTGCTGAAGACGCTGTCCGAGACCGGCACCCGCTTTGAATTTGAGTGCTACGACACGGCGCACCTCTATAATCTGAATTATTTCCTTGAGCAGGGTATGGTGAAGCCGCCGCTGTTCGTGCAGACCGTGTTCGGGCTGCAGGGCGGGACCGGCGCGCATCCGGAAGACGTGCTGCACATGAAGCGCACCGCCGACCGCCTGTTCGGCGACAGGTTCGTCTGGTCGGTACTGGGCGCCGGGCGCAACCAACTGCCGATTGCGGCCATGGCGGCGGCGATGGGCGGCAATATCCGGGTCGGGCTGGAAGACTCGCTATGGGCGGCGCCCGGCCGCATGGCGGCATCGAACGCCGAGCAGGTGCAGCTCGCCCGCAAGATCATCGAAGGTCTTGGCCTCGAGGTCGCGACCTCGGACGAGGCCCGCGAAATCCTCGATCTGAAGGGCGGCGACAAGCTGGAAGTATGACAGCGGCTTCGCCATCACATTTTCACAACGACGGCAAACAAAAAGCCAAGTTCCTGATGAGGCTGAGCATCTTCTCAGCAAACTCGGAGGCCCATCATGGCAGCAAAACCCGTCCCCGACGGCTATCATACTGTCACCCCTTATCTCACCGTGCGCGGCGCGCCGAAGGTCATCGAATTCCTCCAACAGGCGTTCGGAGCGAAAATATCTCATGAGCCGATCAAGCGGCCGGATGGATCGGTCATGCACGCGCAGGTCACGATCGGCGACTCTCCGATCATGATCGCCGAAGAAAGCGAGATGGCCAAGGCGACAGCGTCTTCGCTTTACCTCTACGTTCCAAACGTGGATAGCGTGTATCAGCGGGCCGTCAAGGCTGGCGGCACTACCATCATGGAGCCGACGGACATGTTCTATGGCGACCGCAGTGGCGGCGTAAAGGATCCGTCCGGCAACAGCTGGTTTATCGCCACCCACAAGGAAGAAATCGCACCGCAGGAATTGCAGAAGCGCGCCGAGGCCTTCATGAAACAACAGAAGGGCAAGGCCGCCTGAGCGGCGTCGTGGCTTCCCTCTCCTATTGATGGCCAGGATCACGGGCCTCACGACGGCCCGTGAAATCCTTGAGCTGAAGGGTAGCGCAAGCTGGAACTTTGACAGTTCACTCGGCCGTGCTCGCCGCCCCTATTGGTCTCTGTCTCGACCGTCCGTCAACCATGGCTGCCTTAGTCCGAAGGACCAATGCCGCGATCGGCGCTTGCTGGTTGCGCAGGCGCTCCGCCATGATATCGTTCGAGAAAATCGGCCCGGTATGAGGCCGAAATCTCGAGGGAGGTAAGCATGCGGAGCGTGCAAGCATATGCCGCCGCGGTGTTGTCGTTGCTGGCGGTCTCCGCTGTTGCGGAGGCGGGCGAGAAGCAGGGCGGTATCTTGCGGGTCTATCACCGGGACAGCCCGGCCAGCGCCTCTATCCACGAGGAGGCGACCTACTCGGTCAACATTCCCTTCATGCCCGTCTTCAACAATCTCGTCATTTACAAGCAAGACGTGCCGCAAAACAGTCTGGAATCGATCGTTCCGGATCTCGCCGAGAGTTGGGCCTGGAGCAGCGACAACAAGACGCTCAATTTCAAGCTGAGGCAGGGCGTCAAGTGGCATGACGGCAAGCCGTTTACATCCAACGACGTCAAGTGCACGTTCGACATGCTGATGGGCAAGTCGGCCCAAAAATTCCGCAAGAACCCGCGCAAATCCTGGTATGACGAGGTTGTCGACGTCACGACCAACGGCGACTTTGAGGTCGCTTTCAACCTGAAGCGGCCCCAGCCGGCGATGTTGGCGCTACTCGCCTCCGGATATACGCCGGTCTATCCTTGCCATGTTTCACCAGGCGACATGCGCACCAAGCCGGTCGGCACCGGCCCGTTCAAATTCGTCGAGTTCAAGGCCAACGAATCGATCAAGCTCACCCGAAATCCGGACTATTGGAAGAAGGGCCTGCCTCATCTCGACGGCATCGAGTTCACCATCATACCGAATCGTTCGACCGCCATTCTCGCGTTTGTTGCCGGAAAGTTCGATATGACGTTTCCGACCGAGGTATCGATTCCGCTTCTCAAGGACGTCAAGGCGCAGGCGCCGAACGCAGTGTGCGTGGTCGAGCCGATCAACGTCAGCACCAACATCATCGTCAACTCGTCCTCGCCGCCCTTTGACAACCTGGATATTCGCCGCGCGATGGCGCTGGCACTCGATCGCAAGGCGTTCATCTCGA
>VAZH01000289.1 GCA_005884465.1 Alphaproteobacteria bacterium
AACAGGCGTCGATTACGTTCCCGGCGGCCGGCCGACGGTGACCCTGAGCATGGCATCCAGCAAGGTTTCGGCGTCGTTGCCTTTCGGCAGCAGCCGAAGGATGCCGGAGAGGCTGCCATCGAGCAGCAGCATGGTGAAGCCATGGACCAGCGACCAAGCGCGGGCGATGGCGGCGGCCTGCTCGAGTGACAATGCTTGTTCGGAGATTTGCTCATGGCGGCTGGCGCCGATCGCCCCGGCCAGCCCTGCGAACGAGGCACTGGCGGCCTCATGCAGCGACGGCCGCGTCATATCGAGACGCTCCGTGCGGAACATCAGCCCGTACATGCCGGGATGCACTTGCGCATAGGTGACGTAAGCTTTTGCTCGCGCGATCGCTTTTTCCAGTCCAGATCCACCGATTGATCCGGCCGCAGCCATTGCATCGTTGAATTGCCGGAATCCGATCGCGGCGAGTTCGCTCACAAGCCCGGTGAGATCGCCGAAATGGTGGGTCGGCGCCGCATGCGATACGCCGGCTTCGCGCGCCACCGCGCGCAGCGTCAGGCCCGCCAAGCCATCGCGTTCGAGCACCCGCTCGGCGGCTTCCAGCAGTGCGTCGTGTAGGGCGCCGTGATGGTAGGGCGTAGCTTCGCTGGCGCGGGAGCCCCGCGGCGCGCTTCGTTTCCGTGCCGCGGGGCTGGCGACGTTGTTGGCCGCGCGCCTGACGCGAGTCCGGGCAACTTCGGATTTTCTTGCCATTTCCGCTATATAGGCCATGATTTTGACAGTGTAAAGATTTGCCTTGACGGCCGCTGCCGCGCGCTCTATTCTAATCTTTACGATGTAAAGATAAAAGCGTGGGAGCGAGCGATGCAGCAGCAAGCGACGACAGAAGCGGCCCCGATCAATCGCGCGCCGATACCGATGGAATGCGACGCGCCGTTTCTCAAGGTCGTGGGCGAATTGCCCCGCGAGCTCAACGGCACGCTCTATCGCAACGGCCCCAATCCGCAGTTCGATGCGCCGGGCGCGCACTGGTTTGTCGGCGACGGCATGCTGCACGCCTTCCATCTCGAGAACGGCCGCGCCAGTTACCGCAACCGCTGGATCCGCACCCCGAAATGGCAGGCCGAACACGACGCCGGCCGCGCGCTGTTCGGCGGCTTCGGCCGTAAATTGCCGGATGCACCGGCTTCGACCATCCAGGACGGCGGTGTCGCCAATACCAACATCATCTTTCACGCCGGACGCCTGCTCGCACTGGAAGAAGGCCATCTGCCGACCGAGATCGAGCCCGGCACGCTGAACCGGCGCGGCTACTGCGACTATGATGGCGCCATTGCCGGCCCGTTCACGGCGCATCCCAAGATCGATCCTGCCACCGGCGAGATGGTGTTCTTCGGCTACAATGCCGCTGGGCCCCTGACCCCTGCCCTCTCCTTTGGGTCCGTCAATGCATCCGGCGTAGTGACGCGCTTCGATCGTTTCGAGGCGCCTTACGCCAGCATGGTGCACGACTTCATCGTCACCGAAAATCACCTGCTGTTTCCGATCCTGCCGCTCACCGGCAGCATCGAGCGCGCGATGGGCGGCAAGCCGCCCTATGCCTGGGAGCCGGACAAGGGCGCCTATGTCGGCATCATGAAGCGCACCGGCTCGGCCAAGGATATCGTCTGGTTCCGCGCCGAGAGCTGCTACGTCTTCCACGTCATGAATGCCTGGGAAGATGGCGAGCGCATCATTGCTGACGTCATGCAGTTCGAGGAAGCGCCGCTGTTCACCCATCCCGACGGCTCGCGAACCGATCCGAAAAAGTCGCGCGCGCGATTGTGCCGCTGGACCTTTGATCTATCGGGGAATACCGACCGCTTTACCCAGACCTATCTCGACGACTTAAGCGGCGAATTCCCGCGCATCGACGATCGTCGCGCCGGCCTTAACTCCGGCCATGGCTGGTACGCCTGCGCCAATCCCGACCTGCCGATGTTCGGCGGGCTGTCAGGCGTCGTGCATGTCGATGGCAAGGGATCGCGCCTTGGCAAATATCTGCTGCCGGCGGGCGATACGACTTCGGAGCCGGTGTTCGTTGCCCGCGATGATGAGGCGGCTGAGGGCGACGGCTGGCTGCTGGCCGTGGTCTGGCGCGCCCGCGAAAACCGCAGCGATCTCGCGGTATTCAACGCTACCGATGTCGAATCCGGTCCCACGGCGCTGGTGCAGCTCGGCCATCGCGTGCCCGACGGATTCCACGGCAATTGGGTTGGCGCGGCGTGAGCACGTCAACGCACCGCCGTCATTCCCCGATGTGCAATTGCACATCGTGGATGCGCCACTTGGCGCAGGCCCGGAATCTATACTCCCGATTGTGGTTATGGATTCCGGGCTCGCTCGTTTCACTCGCGCCCCGGAACGACCGTTAGACATTAGCCCAAAGAGGCTCTGATGACGATTTTCCTGATCCTTGCCCCCTACGCTGCGTTTGCGACGCTGATGCTGGTGAGCTCGGCCGCGGTGAGCGTGTTCGCCTCCGCTGCGATTTGTCTGATGGTGATTGCGTATGACGCTCTTCGCGGCCGTTCGCTCAAGATGCTCGGCGCGGGCTCCGTGATCGTGTTCGCCGCGCTCGGCGCCTATATCACGCTGCTTGACAGGAGCCTGAGCAGCTCCGCCGTAAAGCTGGCGGTCGATGCCGGCGTGTTCGCGATTTCGCTCACCTCGCTCGTGATCCGCAAGCCGTTCACGCTGCAATATGCCCGCGAGATGGTCGACGCCGAAACGGCGCAGCTGCCTGGCTTCACGCGCGCCAATTATATCATCACCTGGGCCTGGACCGGCGCTTTCCTCTTGATGATGATCGCCAACGTCCTGATGATCTATGTGCCGGGCCTGCCGCTGTGGTCGGGACTCGTGATCGCATTTGCCGCCCGCAACAGCGCCGTCTATTTCACGAAATGGTATCCGCAGTACCGGAAAGCAAAACACGCGGCTCCCGCCAATGCAGGCGCGCTATGAGATCGTCATTGCGAGCGCCACCGAAGCAATCCAAAGCGGTTATTGTGGTTTCTGGATTGCTTCGTCGCTTTGCTCCTCGCAATGACGAGAAGAACCCAAGGAAAGCATCACGATGAAAGACGTATTTGCCAGACTGGCCTCTGACTTCTTCTCCACCATCGTGTTCCTCACGCTGTATCTGATCACCGACAACGTGGTGCTGGCGACGAGCGTGGCGATTGCCGGCGCGGTCGCGCAGGTGATCTACAGCAGGGTCAAGGGAAAGCCGCTTGGCTTCATGACATACGCCAGCGTCGGTCTGGTGATCGTGCTCGGCAGCGCGACCCTCTTGACCCACGATCCGCGCTTCGTGCTGGCCAAACCGGCCATCGGACACTTCGCGATCGGCATCATCATGCTGAAGCGCGGCTGGATGCTGCGCTACATGCCGCCGATCGTGACGGAGACCGTTCCGGAATACGTTACCATCGCAGGCTACGCCTGGGCGGCGCTGATGTTCGCGCTCGCTGCGGGTACCATCGCCGTGGCCTCGACCGGCGATCTCAAACTCTGGGCCTTCTACGTTTCGGTAGTGCTGATCGGGGCGAAGGTCGCCGCCTTTGCCGTGCAATATGTCGCGTTCCGCATCCTCGTCACCAACCGGATTCGCGCCGCCGCCCGCGCCTGAAAAGCATTTTCGAGCGAAGCCTGCTCCGGCCGGGAGCCGGGGTGGCTCGCGTGAAGAAAACGCGTCAAACAAAGAGATCGCGCCGAGATGGGACGATTGGGCTTGGGCTGCGAGATGCGCTATACCGCCGGACAGCCCATCCTGATCCCAGAACCATTCCGGTTTTGCGAAGAAACACGTGAGGAGACCAAGAGATGGCCGTGGACGGAAACTGGAACATCACCATGAGCACGCCGATGGGCGACCGCAACGCGACGCTGAGCCTGAAGAACTCGGGCGGCACGCTGACGGGGACGCAAGGCGCCGACGGCAATTCGACCGAAATCTTCGACGGCACGGCCAACGGCGACGACGTCGCCTGGAAAGTTTCGATCACCAACCCGATGCCGCTGACGCTCGAGTTCACCGGCAAGGTTTCCGGCGACGCCATCTCCGGCGAAATGG
>VAZH01000321.1 GCA_005884465.1 Alphaproteobacteria bacterium
AGCAGGAGGATACAGCTCAGCTTCGTTGATTTTCTTGCTCCTTTTGGCAGAGGTCGAGCGTGTTTCGTCGCGTTTTGGCGAGGTCGTTTCTGGTGCGAAACTGCTACGGTAGGCGAACGCGCGTTGAAGGAATCATCGTCCGCTCACACGCTCTAACTAGACTAGTTCTCGAGCCTCCGCGGGTTATCTGGGTCAAACCGAGTCTGCTATTGGTGATCTTGAACCGATATTATCTTTGCATCTGGTCGTGCTGGTAAGAGCCTGCCCCCGCTTTGCTCCGTTAGCAGCGCGCGACCCAACGTAATCGGGCCATTGCACTCCCGAGCTGTTATCGTCATGCACTAATCCCATCATGAACTCACCCGATGAGCCGAGGTTCTTTCAGCGGAAATGGCAGGCGACCCAATGCCCCTCGGAACTTTGTTTGAGCGTCGGCGCCTGACTGTTGCATAACGGAAACTGCGCGATGGGGCACCGGGTGTGAAAATGGCAGCCGGCTGGTGGGTGAATTGGGCTCGGGACCTCGCCCGCCAATCTGATGCGCTGCCGTTTCACTCGTGGATCCGGAATCGGGACCGCCGACAACAGCGCTTCGGTATAGGGGTGCAGCGGCGAGGTATAAAGCTCGCGGGCTGGCGCGGTCTCGACGATGCGCCCGAGATACATGACGGCAACGCGCTTGCTGATATGCTCGATGACCGACAGATCATGGGCAATAAACAGATAAGCGAGCCCGAACTTCTGCTGCAGGTCCTCCAGCAGATTGATGACCTGGGCCTGGATTGACACATCCAGTGCCGATACCGGCTCATCACAGACAATCAGCTTGGGCTCGACGGCGAGCGCGCGCGCGATACCGATGCGCTGGCGTTGACCGCCGGAGAACTCGTTCGGATAGCGTCCCATATCATCCGCCCGCAGACCGACAGTCTCGAGCAAATCCACGACACGCTCTTCAAACTGCCGTCTGGTTGTCGTCAACCGGTGAATGATCAGGGCTTCGCCGATGATGGCGCCGACATTCATGCGCGGATTGAGCGATGCATAGGGGTCCTGAAAGATAATCTGGATGTCGCGGCGGAGGATGCGAAGCTCGCCAGCCTCCAGCGATCTGACGTTCTTGCCTTCAAAATGTATCTCACCCGAGGTCGGTTCGATCAGGCGAAGCACGCAGCGTCCGGTGGTCGATTTGCCGCAGCCGGATTCGCCAACCAGCCCCAGGGTTTCGCCGCGGTCGATATGAAAATCGACACCGTCGACCGCGTGGACGCTGCCGGCTCGACGGCCGAACAAGCCGCCCTTGAGTGGAAATTCCTTGGTCAGGTTCCCGACCCTGAGCAATGGTTCGCTCATTGAACAACCGTCTCGTCGGCATGGATGCACGCAACCACGTGGCCCGGTTCGAGCTCGCGTGAGGCCGGTTGCGCGCGCCGGCATTCATCCGTCGCAAAGTTGCAACGCGGTGCGAAGCGGCAGCCGGCCGGCGGGCCTATCAGCTTGGGCACGGCGCCGGCGATGGTCTGGAGCCGGATTTTGCGGACGGCCGCCATATCGATGCGCGGGATAGAGCGGATCAAGCCCTGGGTATAGGGATGACGGGGATTGGCAAACAACTGCTCGACCGACGCTTCCTCCACGACCTTGCCCGCATACATCACCACGACGCGCTGCGCGACCTCGGCGACCACGCCCATGGCATGGGTGATCAGCAGAATCGACATGCCGAAGCGGGATTTCATGTCCTGCAGCAGATCGAGGATCTGCGCCTGAATCGTGACATCGAGCGCCGTCGTCGGCTCGTCGGCGATCAGGAGTTTTGGCTGGCACGACAGCGCCATCGCGATCATCACGCGCTGCCGCATTCCTCCGGAAAACTGATGCGGATAGTCGTTGAGGCGGCGCTTCGGGTTCGGGATCTGAACCAGCGCCAGCATGTCGATGGTCCGCTCCAGCACAGCGCGACGGCTCAACCCTTCATGCAGGGCGATGACCTCGCCGATCTGGTCGCCGATGGTATAGACGGGATTGAGCGAGGTCATCGGCTCCTGGAACACGATGCCGATTTCCTTGGCACGAATGCGGTTCATCTCGTCCGCCGGCAGCGGAACGAGGTCGCGGCCTTGCCACAGGATCTGGCCGCCGACGATGCGTCCGGGCGGCATCGCGACGAGCTTCAGGACCGACAGCGCGGTGACTGTCTTGCCGCAGCCGGACTCGCCGACCACGCAAACCGTCTCACCGCGTTCGACGGTGAGATCGACGCCATCCACCGCCTGCACGAGGCCGTCGTCGGTGACGAAATGAGTCTTCAGTCCCCTGATATCGAGCAGCGCGGCTTCATTTGCGGGCTTGCCGTCGAGGTCCATCACGCTCGTTTCACGCAACATCTACATGACTTTCCGGGGATCGAGCGCGTCGCGCAATCCGTCGCCGATGAAATTGATGGCAAGCACGGTCAGGAAAATGGCGGCGCCGGCGAACAGCGCCCAATGCGGGGCGATGTCCAGGTAATCCTTGGCATCGAACAACAGACGGCCCCAGGTCGGAATATCCGGCGGAAAGCCGAGGCCCAAAAACGACAGCGTCGATTCCGCGATGATCGCCGCCGCGACGTCGATGGTGCCGGCCACGATGACCGGTCCGAGCGAATTGGGCAGGATATGCCGGACCACCAGACGCGGCGTGGTGGCGCCGAGCGCGCGGGCCGCTTCGACGAATTCCTTCTCGCGCAGCGACAGGAACTGGGCCCGGACCAGGCGCGCCACCGGCATCCAGCGAAAGGCACCGATCACCAGGACGATCAGAATGAAGACGCCGCCTTCGGGGCCGACCAGATTTTTGAGGAAATCCCGGAACAGATAGATCACCAGCAATAGCAGCGGCAATTGCGGCAACGCCAGAAACAGGTCGGTGATCCACATCAGCACGGCATCGACGCTGCCCCGGGAAATGCCCGATATCGCGCCAATCAGCGTACCGGCGATAATGGCGACGACCATCGCCGCGAAACCGACCGCGAGCGAAATGCGTCCGCCGTACAGCATGCGCGCCAGCAGGTCCTGACCGAGATCGTCGGTGCCGAACGGGTGCTGCCAGCCCGGCGCGCTGAGCCGCGCGGTAAAATCGATTTCGTTGATCGGCACGCGCCAGATGAATGGCCCGAGCAGGACGGCCGACGTCAGCGCCGCCAGGATCACTACGCTCGCAACAGCCATGCGGTGGCGGCGAAACTTTCGCCACGCCTCGAAGCCCGGCGAAATCCGGCGCCGGCGACCCTCGAGCCGGACGGCAACGTCAACGGTAGGAGATGCGTGGGTCAAGCCAACCATAGATGATATCGGCCATGAGGTTGAAGACGACGACGAGACAGGCGAACACGAACGTCACCGCCATGATGACAGGCGTGTCATTGGCGAGAATCGCTGTGATCAGCAACGAGCCGATGCCCGGGATGCGGAAGATCTGTTCGGTGACGATGGCGCCGCCGAACACGGCTGGCATTTGCAGCGCGACCAGCGTCACGACTGGAATCAATGCATTGCGAACCACGTGCTTGATTATGACCTTGGCTTCGTTGAGGCCCTTGGAGCGCGCGGTCGTGACATAGTCGAGGCGAATGACGTCAAGCACCGCGGAGCGCACGTAGCGGGTATAGGATGCCGCCTGAAACAGGCCGAGGACGGCGACCGGCATGATCGCTTGCTTGAAGCTTTCCCAATACCACTGCCAACCGGTGGCGGCGATATCGGCGCGATAGACAAAGGGCAGCCAACCGAGATTGACGCTGAAGATCAGGATCAGCAGCAGTCCCGTGAAGAAGGTCGGCAGCGAAAAACCGATAAAGGCCATCGTGTTGGCGATCTGGTCGAAGATCGAATAGGGCCGCATCGCGGCATACACGCCGACCGGAAGCGCAATCGCCAGGGCCAGGATCTGCGACGAGCCGACGACGAACAACGTGGTCGGGACCCGCTGCAGGATCAACTGGTCGACGTTGATGCGGCTTGCGAACGAAAAGCCCCAGTCGCCGTGCAGCATCGCGATCAGCCAGCGCACGTAGCGAATGAGAATCGGATCGTCGATCCCGAATTTCACCCGCAGCGCCTCCCGGATCTCGGGTGGAATATTGCTGTTGGTGGCGAGCTCGCCGAACGGATCGCCCGGCGCCAGCGCCAGCAGCACAAAAAGAATGAGACTGATGCCAAGCAGACTGGGAAGAGCGATGACCAGACGTCTGACAGTGTATTTTCCCATTCGCGCGTCCCGCCATAGCCCGTTCAGTTTTTGCGCATCGCAAATTTCACGTCTTGTCTCACGCTTCCCGGTACCAGCTTGCGAGCTGCCACAGATCGTTGTCCCAGCCGCTGAAATGCGCGGTCACGCTGCCTTTTACCGCCGCGACCCTTGCCCGGGAGATGATGGGCTGGATGTAATTGTCGCCGACGACCATCTCGTTCAACTTGATGTACATCGCCGCCCGCTTCACCGCATCGAGCTCCTGTTCGGCCTGTTTGTAAATCTCGTCGTATTCCTTGCTTTGCCAGCGCGAAACGTTGCGGCCCTGCCACTTGTTTTCCCTGGTCGCCGTCTCCCACGACAGGTACTGGTTCATGAAGATCTGCGGATCGGCCTGCGGCATGGTGGTGTTGTACATCTGCGCGTCGCAATAGAAATGCGGGTAGGTGTCGGGGTTGGCGGTGTCGGACGAAAAAAACACCGATCCCACCACCGACTTCAGCTCGACGTCGATGCCCGCCTTCTGGCAGGCCTGCTTGACGATCGCCTGCGTCTTCTGCCGGGGCGCATTAATGGAGGTCTGGAACACGAACTTCAGCGCTTTGCCGTCCTTGGCGCGAACGCCGTCGGCGCCCTTTTTCCAGCCGGCCGCCTCGAGAATCGCGTTGGCTTTCTCGATGTTGAATTCGAATTTGGTATTTTTCGACCGGAAACGTTCCGGATTGTTGAGGAAGTTTGCCGTGGCGACACCGGCGCGGCCATAGATGAATTTCTCGATCGAGGCGCGATCGATCAGCAGGCCGATTGCTTGGCGCACCGCCGGGTCGCTGAACAAGGGATGCCTGGTCTTGCGGCTGGCGCGCTCGCCGTCCACCTCGACCGCCGGATCGGTCGAGTTCAGCATTATGAACTCGACATTGCCGCTCGGAGTGATCCTCACAGTGCCTTTGCCGGCACTTTCCAGCCGTTGCAGAATTTCGTCTTCCACCAGCATGTTCCAGGCATAATCATATTCGCCGGTTTGCAGTACCGCGCGCGCAGCCGACACCGCATCGCCGCCGCCCTTCACTTCCAGCGTATCGAAATGCGGCCGGTTGGGGACGTGGTAGTCGGGGTTGCGCTTGGCCAGCACCAGATCGCCCGGCTTGAAATCGACGAAAAGATAGGGGCCGGTGCCCACCGGTTTCAGGTTGGTCGGCGCGTCGCGTGACTTGCCGCCGATGTAATCCGCAAACAGGTGTTTTGGGATGATCATGCCGTAGGTGCCGACGAAGGCATCGGCCCAGTACGGCGTCGGCTTTGCAAAGCTGACGCGAACGGTGAAATCGTCGATCTTTTCGACCTTGACATCCTTGTAGCTGCCGATGGTGACGGTCGCCGTCTCGGGCGTTCGCGCATATTCCCAGGTGAAGACGACGTCGTCCGCCGTGAGCGGCTTTCCGTCATGCCATTTGACGCCGCGTTTCAACTTCCACACCACCGAGCGGCCGTCCTCGGATAATCCGTCATTTTCCTTGCTCGGAATCTCGGCGGCCAGCACCGGAACCAGATTGCCTTCACCGTCCCATCCCGCCAGCGGCTCGTAAAAGATCCGGGAGCCTTCCTGATCCTTGGTTCCGATCGCGAAATGCGGGTTGAGCAGGGTGATCGCCTGCCAATACAGCAGCTTCAGCAGGCCGCCGCCGCCGGCCTTGGCCGGCTTGTACGGGATCGCGGTCGCGGCCATCGCCACCCCGGATTGGCTCAACATCATGCCGGCCATCGGCGCCGTCAGGCCGACGGCGATCATCCGCTGGACAAAGGCCCGCCGCGACAGCCGGCCGGTTTTGACATCCGCAATCAGGTCTCGAAGTTCCCGCTCTTTCATGGGTTCGGCTCCTCGGTGGTGCTGAATGCTTGGTTCACCTCTCGATGCTCCTGCCGCCGCAGAAGCCTAGAGCGACTGAAAATGGATCAGGTTAGGACCACCTTGTCAAAGCAGGATCCGGGCCAACGCCGCGCCGAGTCCCGATCGCATCGAATGTGCGTTTGGGTCAAAAACTGACTCTCGGGAATATCGGGTTTTGCTGCAAAGCGGGCATCGCGGGGCTCGTTGTCGAAGCGGACCGAAGCGATTTGGCGAGCGTGCGACGCCGACGCGCATGGTGGCTATTGTATGCGCCCTCGAGCCGTGCGGCTGAAAGCGACCGCGCCAACATGCTCCTAGACAAGGGCAGTCGCCACTCGGATGATAATTTCGTACAGCATGTATACGATCCCGGCAATGACCCCCAAATCCTTGCACGTATCGGCGAT
>VAZH01000322.1 GCA_005884465.1 Alphaproteobacteria bacterium
CAATGTTGCCGCCGGTATCATGGGCGGCTGCGGCGACGGGCCGGCTGGCTTCTGCCGGGAGACGCCATGCGCCACACGCGCATTGACATTCCCCGGTCTCAAACGATAGTTTCATACAACTGTTTGAATTGCAACCTCTCAGATTCACCCTGCATAGGTCCCATGACATGGCGTCGGACCAGACCAGAACTTCGATCCTCAGCGCTGCCGAGCGGCTTTATGCCGACCGCGGCTTCGGCGATGTCACGCTGCGCGACATCGTCGCCGCAGCCGATGTCAACCTCGCGGCGGTGAACTATCATTTCGGCTCCAAGGACGAGTTGATCGCCGAATTGTTCGTCACCCGCAGCCTTGCCACCAACCGCGAGCGGCTCAACGAATTGAAGGCGGCGGAAGAAGCCGGCGGCGGACGAGCTGATATCGACTCGATCCTGCGCGCGCTGGTCGGTCCGACGCTGCGCGGCTGCCTTGGTCCGGATCGCGAGCGCTCGACCGCGGCGCGTTTCATGATCCGCGCCTCGATCGAGTCGGTGCCGCCGATCCGCCGCATCAAGAACCGTGAGATCGACCATTTGCGCAAATTCGCCGCCGCGATGCGTCGCGCCCTGCCCGACCGCGACGAGGTCGAGCTTTATTGGGGCCTCCACTTTGCGCTGGCGATGGCGCACCAGACCATCCGCGACAGCGAGCGGCTGACAAAATTGTCGGAAGGATTGTGCGATCTCGACGATGTCGAAGGCATCATCGAGCGCATTGTCGCGGTGTCGGTCAGGGCGCTGACAGCGGGCGCGCCGGCGAAAGCTCCAGAGCCAGTTGCTGTGCGGCGGGCACGATAAGAAGCAAACCCACCCGCGCTTTCACAGGCCGGGTTTGCCGTCCACCTGTTCGTTACTTCGCTCCCTCAGCGACATGCGCGCCTTGCGCCACTTCCAGACGGTCTGGTTTAGCCGGCAGGATCGGCTCGACAATGTTGAAGAGCACGAAATTGGCGATGCGACCCCATGCCGTCTGCGGCAGAATGCGCTCAAAGCGCCCATCTGGTGGCGCGAGGCAGATGGGATTCATCGACACGCCATACTCCAGCGCCGTGCCGGCGAACAATCGGCCGTCCTTTTCGACCACGGCCTGCTCGCTCTGCGACTCGACCGCAAGTTTTACGATATCCTTGAGATTGTCGGCCGTAACCTTCGAACTGGCTGCCAGCTTGCTCTGAGCGTCGCGGTCCAGCTTGAATTCGGCAGTCGCGTGCAGAATTTTCTGCCCTTGGCACACGTAACCGCCGGCATGGAGGTATCGCATGGCGACCTGGCTGCATTGGGGTTTTTCCATCAGCTTGGCGAAAATCAACCAATTGG
The DNA here is from genome assembly GCA_005884465.1 of Alphaproteobacteria bacterium. GTDB lineage: Bacteria > Pseudomonadota > Alphaproteobacteria > Rhizobiales > Xanthobacteraceae > Bradyrhizobium. The sequence goes on from VAZH01000322.1 coordinate 1,356, forward strand.
AGCCGAGCGGGATTTCCTCCAGGAGGATGTCGGTCAGCGACGAGTGCACTTTCACGACATAGTTCTTGTCGATGCCGCCGTCGACCAGCCAACCGACGTCAACTTTAACGCCGGTGGCGAACCGTCCATTGCGTTCGAGATTTTCCTGCATCTCCCAGCTGCGAGACGAGACCACGGAGTCCTTGAGATCGTCTATCTCTGCGTTACAGATCGCCTTGAAGTCTTTCACCCTGGAATCGACATAGTAGAGCGATCCGACGTTCATCAGGTTGGACGGTGGACGGATCGGTACGAATCCGTATTCGCGTAGCGTGCCGCCAAGGGGGTCCTCGCTGTGGCTCGTCGTCCAGTAATACGCCGCCGCCGGAACTGCCGTCGTCGTGACGGTCGCGGCTAGCGCAAGCATGGTCATCGTTCGCATGACTGCCTCCTCTCATTGGGCTCAGGCGTTCGTCGACAGCGCTTATCGGCCGGGGCAGCAGGCGCCCCCGCACGTGACATAGCCAGCTGGACAAGCAGATACCGACGTGACAACGCAGGTCGCGGCCAACATCGTTGCGAGTATTCCCAAAATTCTGATCGTACGCATGGCTCTCTCCTGATCGTAATCGCAATCGAGCACGGCGCTTGCTCTCAATCAGCTCGTTTGGTAACGCAATTCTCTACTTAAGGGTGTGAACTGGTTCACACCTGGATCGCAATATTGAGCGTGGCACCGACCTCAGAAAATCGCGGCGGAAGACAACCTCGCCGAGTCAGCCGTTGATGTCCGACTGGTGTCCGCAATGCCGAACCAGGCCGACGTCCGCCGGCGCCTCCGAGTTTATGGGTTCACGCCCTAGATGATCTTCTGCTTCTTCAGCGCATCGAGCTTGGCGTCGTCGTAGCCGATCGTCGCCAGCACTTCGCCCGTGTTTTCTCCCAGCAGCGGCGGCGCCCGATAATCCTTCACCGGCGTTTCGGAGAAGACGATGGGATTGCGGATCAGCGACAGCTTTGGCTCGAAGGGGTGGTTGACCTTGATCTCCATGCCGCGCTCGCGCACGTGCTCATCGGCAAACACCTGCGCGAAATCGTTGACCGGCCCGCAGGGCACGCCGGCTTTCTCCAGCTCTTCGAGCCAATAGGCCACGGGCTGTTTCAGGAAAAGTCCCGCAAAGATCGCCATGATCTCCTTGCCATGGACGACGCGGTCGTTGTTCCTGACGAATTTCGGATCGGTCGCCAGCTCCGGCCTGCCCAGCACCGCGCAGGTTCGCGCGAACTGCGCGTCGTTGCCGACCACCAGCATCAACTCGCCATCGGCGCAGCCGAATACGCCGGCCGGCATGCCGCCATTGCCCCAGGTGCCGCGCCGCGGCGGCGTCTCGCCGTTGACGAGATAGATTTGCGCAAAATGCGACAGCGAGGCGATCACGGTGTCGAACAGGCAGACGTCGACATGCTGCCCCTCCCCGCCATTGACCTTGCGGTGATAGAGCGCGGCGAGAATGCCGATCGATGAGTTCATGCCGGTCATGTAGTCGACGATGGAGGGGCCGACCTTCATCGGACCGGCACCGGGCTCGCCATCCATGTGACCGGTGACGCTCATCAAGCCGCCCATCGCCTGAAAGATCGCGTCGTAACCGGCGCGAGGCGCGTAAGGTCCGGTCTGGCCGAAGCCGGTCACCGAGCAATAGATAATGCCGGGATTGACCGCCTTGATCGATTCGTAATCGAGCTTGTAGCGCTTGAGGTCGCCGACCTTGTAATTCTCTATCATCACGTCGCAGGATCTTGCGAGTTCGCGGATGATCTGTTGGCCTTCGCCAGTTGCGATATTGACGGTGACCGACTTCTTGTTGCGGTTGGCGCAAAGATAGAACGAGTTGTTGTTGTTCTCCTTGCCCTGCGGGTCGGCCAGATAAGGCGGGCCGAAGGCGCGCGCGTCGTCGCCGCCCCCCGGACGCTCGATCTTGATCACTTCGGCACCGAGGTCGGCCAGCATCTGCGCCGACAGCGGGCCCGCGAGCACGCGCGTCAGATCAAGGATCTTGATCCCTGAAAGGGGCAAGGGCGACATGACAATTTCCTCCAAAACTCGCGGCCTTCCAGCTCGGGAACAAGCCGGCGGCGCCGAACGAAATCTGGCGATACACTATTTTCGACCGCCGAGCACTGCATTCGCGGCATGAAGCCAGTTGTCTGATGCGGCATGGTCGAAATAAGTGCGGGCGTGCGGTAATATGCGGCTGTAAGAACAGAGGGTTCACTTCAGGGAACAGCCTGCTTTCAATCCTTGGGAAGGACATGCGACATGAAAAATTCTCTGCAGTTACTTTTGGCGCTCGGAGCGACAGCGATGGCAGCCGTTGTTTCATGCGAACCCGTGTTCGCACGTGGCGGGGCATCAAATATTCTGAACTCGCCGGGCTATCAGCGGCGTCTTCAGGAATCGAGGCAGCAATTGTCACAACCCGGCGTGCAACCGTCGTCCGTGTATCGACGCAAGTGGCGACATCGGCGTCACTGACTTGCCCTGCACACGTTAAACGAAACCGGGTTCCGACGATTGTTCCAGCGACCTTTCCGGGAAATTTTAATGTCCTTGTTTTGAAACTGATCCCTCCCGCCGGAGTTTTTTCGAGATGGCTGGGGCAAGAAAAAGGAGGGAAACACCATGGCTGATCAGAGTTTAGACGCCCGCCGTATAGCCAGAGAACAAGAGGGCCGTATGGCCGCCAGCGCCTCCATCGGGCTCAACGCAGTCAAGCCGTTCATCCAGTTCCAAACCTCGATGATGCGGGTGTTCGCCGAGAATATCGAACAAGCGGCGCGCAATTATGAAAGGAACTTCGAAGCCTTTAGCAACACCGTCGCGCAGCAAGGCAGCGAAGCGCGACGTGAGGCAGCGTAGGGTCTGACGGAAGACCAACGACGAAAGCCCGCTCGATGGTCTCCATCGGGCGGGTTTTTGTTAGATTAGCGGACAAGCTCGCGGTCATTAGCGGTCGATCGCCGTGCAGTCAGCGGGGCAAAACCAAGGTTGCGCCGCTTCATCCCATTTCAGCGAGCTTCAAGTTTCTCAGCGAGCTTCAAGTTTCCAGCTGGTGCCATCGCCAATTTCCGGCGCACGTTTACAAACGCTTAAATCGTCTCTGTCACAGTCCGGCGAAGGTGTTCATCGGCGCGGCGGCAGGCCGGTTCGCCTTCTGCGTGACCAATCAAACGCTCTCGAATAGAGCCACCCACCAACCAGCGCAATCATATGAGCCCTCAAAAGGGGCTCAAAGGGCGTGCTGATGAGACAAAAAGACGCAAAAACTCTGATTGTTCGGGAATGGGACCGTTGGCTTCAAACGCATTCCATTGAATCCGGCGGGCCAACTGGCAGAGACACGTTGAAGTTCTTTTTTG
>VAZH01000323.1 GCA_005884465.1 Alphaproteobacteria bacterium
CTTGCGCATCGGCATTGGCCTGTCCTGGCTCGCGATCGTGGCGGCGGAGATGCTGATCGGCGGGGTCGGCATCGGCTTCTTCATCTGGGATGCGTGGAATTCCTCGCATATCAGCGAAATCATTCTGGCGCTGTTCTACGTCGGGATCATCGGCTTCGTGCTCGACCGCATGATCGCGGGACTTGCGAAGATCGTGACCCGCGGCACAGCTATGAATTGAAGGAACATCTGATGCAGCCCTATCTGAAACTCGACCACATCGACAAGACCTTCACCCGCGGCAATACCGCGACCGAGGTGCTGAAGGACATCAACCTGACGATCGAGAAGGGTGAGTACGTCTCGATCATCGGACATTCTGGTTGCGGCAAGTCCACCCTGCTCAACATCGTCGCCGGTCTCACCAACGCCACGATGGGCTGCGTGCTGCTGGAAAACCGCGAAGTTAATTCGCCGGGCCCGGATCGCGCGGTGGTGTTTCAGAACCACAGCCTGCTGCCCTGGCTCACGGTCTATGAAAACGTGCGCCTTGGCGTCGACAAGGTTTTTGCATCGAGCAAAAGCCGTAGCGAGCGCGACGCGTGGACCATGCATAATCTCAATCTGGTGCAGATGGCCCACGCCAGGGACAAGCGCCCCGCGGAAATCTCCGGCGGCATGAAGCAGCGCGTCGGCATCGCACGCGCGCTGGCGATGGAGCCCAAGGTGCTGCTGCTGGACGAGCCATTCGGCGCGCTCGACGCGCTGACCCGCGCGCATCTGCAGGATTCGGTGATGGCGCTGCATCAGAAGCTCGGCAACACCATTCTGATGATCACGCACGACGTCGACGAGGCGGTGCTGTTGTCGGACCGCATCGTGATGATGACCAATGGACCGAGTGCGCGGATCGGCGAAGTCCTTGACGTGCCGCTGGCGCGCCCGCGCAAGCGGCTCGAACTCTCGACCAACGCCGCGTACCTCAAATGCCGGCTGCGCGTGCTGGAATTCCTCTACGAGCGGCATCGTTTTGTCGAAGCCGCGTAGCACTCTCGCCGTTACCGGGCTTGACCCGGCAATCGATCGAAAGTGCAAGACTCTTTTTAAGATGGATGCGCGGGTCAAGCCCGCGCATGACGACCGTAAATGGAGCAAACCATGACACCCGACCAAGTCAAACTCGTGCAGCAGAGCTTCGCCAAGCTCGCGCCGATCGCAGACCAGGCGGCGGTCATGTTTTACGACCGTCTGTTCGAGGTCGCGCCGCATGTCAAAGCGATGTTTCCCGCCGATTTAACCGAGCAGCGCAGGAAATTGATGGCGACGCTTTCGGCCGTGGTGAACGGACTCGGCACCCTTGAATCCGTGCTTCCGGCCGCGAGCGCGCTGGCCAGGCGCCACGTCAGCTACGGCGCCAAAGCGGAGCACTATCCGGTCGTCGGCGGCGCTCTTCTGTGGACACTGGAAAAGGGACTTGCCGATGGCTGGACGACTGAAGTCGCGGACGCATGGACCGCGGCTTACGGGATGCTGTCAGGCTTCATGATTTCTGAAGCCTATGGCCACCCTCTGGCCGCGGAGTAAGGACACGCCGTGAGCGAACCGCTGGTTATCGTCGGCAACGGAATGGCCGCGGCGCGCCTGGTCGACGAACTGACGAAGGTCGCGCTGGGGCGTTACGCCATCGCCGTCATCGGCGAAGAGCGGCGGCTTGCCTATAATCGCGTGCTGCTGTCGTCGGTGCTGGCGGGTGAAACCGCGTCGCACGACATCGAGCTCAAGCCCGCCGCGTGGTGGCGCGACCGCGGCGTCACCGTTAAATATGGCTGCCTCGCCACCGCGATCGATGTCGGCCGCCGCGAACTCAAGCTCGCAAATGAAGAGAGCATCGCGTTTTCGAAGCTCGTGCTAGCCACCGGCTCAATGCCGCTGCGGCTCAGCGTGCCCGGCGCCGATCTCGCCGGCGTGCACACCTTTCGCGACAGCCGGGACGTCGACCTGCTGCTGACCCTCGCCGCCCAGAGGAAGCGCGTCGTCGTGGTCGGCGGCGGATTGCTGGGGCTGGAGGCGGCTTACGGTCTCGCCAAAGCCGGCGCAGCGGTGACGCTGGTCCATCTGATGGACCGCCTGATGGAGCGCCAGCTCGATGCGCCAGCCGCGGAACTGCTGAAAGCCCTGGTCGAGCTTAAGGGCATCAGGATTCTGCTGAATGCCAATACCGCGCGGCTCCATGGTGAGACGCGCGTCAACGGCGTCGAATTGACGGACGGACGCCGGATCGATGCCGACGCGGTGATTTTCGCGGCGGGCATCCGGTCGAATGTTACATTGGCGAAAGAGGCCGGCATTCCCGTCAATCGCGGCATCGTCGTCGACGATACCTTGCAGACCGGCGCACCGGATATCTTCGCGCTCGGCGAATGCGCCGAACATCGCGGTATTTGTTACGGCCTGGTCGAGCCGGCTTACGAGCAGGCGCGGGTATTGGCGCGGCATCTGGCGGGCGGCGCCGCCAGCTACAACGGCAGCATCGTTGCGACCAATCTGAAGGTCTCCGGCGTCAGCGTGTTTTCCGCGGGCGACTTCACGGGCTCGGACGGAAGCGAAACAATCGTGCTCAATGATGCAAGGCACGGCACCTACAAGAAGCTCGTCATTTCAGATGGCCGGCTCACCGGCGCGGTGCTGGTCGGCGATGTCGGGGACGCGCTCTGGTATCTCGAATTGATCCGCAATTGGCAGCCGATCGCAAGAATTCGCAACCGAATGATGTTCGGCCGCTCGCTTGCGCTTCTGTCAGAGGCGGCGTGATCCGATGACGGCCGTCGATCCCACTCTTCGCGCCACGCGACCGACCTGTCCCTATTGCGGCGTCGGTTGCGGCGTGTTGGCGACACCGGACAATAGCGGCGGCGCGGCGATATCCGGCGATCCCGGGCATCCCGCCAATTTCGGACGGTTGTGCTCGAAGGGCTCGGCGCTCGGCGAGACCCTCAGCCTCGAGGACCGGTTGCTTTATCCGATGATCCGCTGCAGCAAGGGCACCATGGAGCGGGTGGCCTGGAGCGACGCGCTCGACCATGTCGCGCATCGCTTCGCGCATATCATTGCCCGCGACGGACCTGGCGCCGTGGCGTTTTATCTCTCCGGACAACTGCTAACCGAGGATTATTACGTTGCCAACAAGCTGATGAAGGGCTTCATCGGCAGCGCCAATGTCGATACCAATTCGCGCCTCTGCATGGCGTCGTCGGTTGCCGGCCATCGCCGCGCATTCGGCGCCGATACCGTGCCCGGTTGCTATGAGGATCTCGACGAGGCCGATCTGTTGGTACTGGTCGGCTCCAACGCGGCCTGGTGCCACCCTGTTCTGTTTCAGCGCATGCTCGCCAACAAGCTTGAGCGCGGCGCGCGCATCGTGGTGATCGATCCGCGCCGGACCGATACCGTCGGCGATGCCGACCTGTTCTTGGGCTTGAAGCCCGGCACCGACACCGCGCTGTTCTCTGGGCTGTTGGTGCAGCTTGCCGACACCGGCGCGCTCGATCAGGACTACATCGAACGACACACCAGCGGTTTCCAACCCGCGCTGGCGCGGGCGCGCAGCATCGCCGGCAGCGTTGCCGCGACCGCATTGGCCACGGGTCTCTCCGAGGTGGATGTTGCCGACTTCTTCCAGATGTTCAGAAATACCCCGCGCGTGGTCACGATGTACTCGCAAGGCGTCAACCAGTCGGCGCAGGGGACCGACAAGGTCAATGCCATCATCAATTGCCACCTCGCAACGGGGCGGATCGGCAAACCAGGTGCGTCGCCATTTTCGCTGACCGGGCAGCCTAATGCGATGGGGGGGCGCGAGGTCGGCGGGCTCGCCAATCAGCTCGCCGCGCACATGGCCTTCACCCCGCCGGAGATTGACCGCGTGCGCCGGTTCTGGAAGGCGCCGCACATCGTCACCCATGAGGGGTTGAAGGCGGTCCAGTTGTTCGAGGCGATCGGACGCGGTGAGATCAAGGCATTGTGGGTGATGGGCACCAACCCGGCGGTATCGTTGCCGGACGCCGACGCCGCCCGCGCCGCGCTGAAAAAGCTCGAGCTGTTCGTCATCTCGGAAAACGTCCGATCCAACGATACTGTCAACACTGACGCGCATGTGCTGCTGCCGGCGCAGGCGTGGGGCGAGAAATCCGGTACCGTGACTAATTCGGAACGGCGCATCTCGCGACAGCGGGCGTTTCTGACGCCGGCCGGAGAGGCCAAACCGGATTGGTGGATCGTCGGCGAGGTCGCGAAACGATTGGGCTTCGGTGCGGCATTCGATTTCAAATCAGCGGCGGATGTGTTTCGCGAACACGCCGCCCTGTCGGCGTTCGAGAACAATGGCGGACGCGATTTCGATATCGGCGCGTTGCAGTCGCTATCGGATGAGGCGTTCGATGACTTGGCACCGGTGCTGTGGCCAATACGCCTCGGCGATATCCAGCCGCAGCAGCGCTTTTTCGCCGACGGTGGATTTTTTACAAACGACCACAAGGCACGCTTCATCGCGCCGGAAATTCCCGCGTTGCGAACCGAGACCACTGCCGCACGGCCGCTGCGGCTCAACACCGGCCGCATCAGGGATCAATGGCACACCATGACCCGCAGCGGCATCAGCCCGCGGCTGGGCCAGCATCTGCCGGAGCCGTTCGTCGAAGTTCATCCCGACGACGCGACAAGCTCCGGTGTGGCCGATGGCGATTTCGCGCGCGTCATCACCGACTACGGACAATGCACGCTTAGGGTCGCCGTCGGCGAGCGGCAGCAGCGTGGCATGCTGTTCGCGCCGATTCACTGGAGCGAGGAGACCGCGGCAACCGCGCGCGTCGGCGCGCTGGTGGCCCCGTTCACCGATCCGTTTTCCGGGCAGCCCGAGAACAAGGCGACGCCGGCGTCGATCGTGCCATACGAATATGTCTTCCGCGGCTTCGCCCTGTCGCGGGCGAGGCTCGAATTGCCGCCGCACGTCTGGTGGGCGCGCGTGACTGTGGCCGGCGGCTACGGCTATCTGTTCGCGGACAACGCTGATCTGGCTCGATGGCAATCATGGTTGCGCTCGATCGCCGGCAGCGATCTCGCCGAATACAAGGATTTTGGCGGCGGCGTCTATCGCGCGGCATCGTTTGCCGAAGATCGCATCGCGACGTGCCTGTTCATCGGGCCTGCCCGGGATGCGGGCGACTGGAATGTGGTGAAGAGTCTGTTTGCTCTCGATGCGCTCAGCGAGGATCAGCGCCGGATGCTGCTCTCCGGCAAATCCATCGATGGGCTCGAAAACTGTGGCCCGATCGTCTGTGCCTGTTTCGGCGTCGGCCGTTCCACCATCTGCGACGCCATCGCGGCGGGAGCACGTACAGCCAGCGAGATCGGGGTGCAGCTGAAAGCCGGCACCAATTGCGGCTCGTGCATTCCAGAGATGAAGCGCCTGATCGCGCAAACGGACTCGGCGCCGCCGGCGCATGAGCAACACAAGCTGGCTGCGACCGCGAGTTAGCTTCGTTGCCCGGAAGGAGCCAACGGGGCGCTTTGCGCCGACCCGTTGGCTCATCCGGGCTACAGAAAAATCTAGCCGCCCTTGACCGCGCCAGCCGTCAAGCCTGCCACGATCTGGCGCTGCGCGAACACCGTCAACAGTAGCACCGGCAAGGTGACGATCAGCGCCGCCGCCGCGAGCGGGCCCCAGCTCAGCTGGTCAAATGAAATCATGTTGTAGACGGCGACGGGCAGGGTGCGCGTCTCGCGCCCGGCCAGCACGATGCCAAAGACAAAGTTGTTCCAGGAGAAGATCACCGCAAGGATGAACGCGACCGCGATCCCCGGCCGCGCGATCGGCAGCGCGACGTAACGGAACACCTGCCAACGGGTGGCGCCGTCGATCAGCGCCGACTCTTCGAGCTCCATCGGCGTCGTTTCGAAATAACCGATCATGATCCAGATCACGATCGGCACCGTCACCACCAGGTGGATGATGATCTGCGGCCAGAGCGTGCCGAGCAGGCCGAGCCACTGGAACAGGAGAAACAGCGGAATGAGATAGGAGAGCCCGGGCGTGATGCGCGCGATCAGGATCACCACCGCCGCCTTGTGGGCGCGCATGCGGGCGAGGCCATACCCCGCCGGCACGCCGACCAGAAGCGCGAACGCGGTCGCAGCGCCAGTGACGATCAGGCTGTTGGTGAAATAGGTCGAGAACCGCTTGGAGTCGATGACGGCGGCATAGTTGCCCCAGTTGAAATGCTCGGGGATGAAGACCGGCGGATACGACGCGTTGTCGACCTCAAACTTGACGGATAACGACAGCATCCAGAGGAAGAACAGCACCGCCGGCGACACGATTACAATCAGCGCGAAGGCGAGCCCGATCCGGCCAAGCAATTGCCGTAGCGGGCTCATGCAATGCCTCCGGTATCGTTCCAGTGCGTCCTTTGGCGCAACCGAAGCAGTGCACCGGCCAGGGCGACGATCAGGGCGAAGAAAACGACCACAATCGCGGACGCGTATCCGACGTCGTAATAGACGAAGGCGACGCTGTAGAGATAGAGGTTGATCGTTTCCGAGGCCGAGCCGGGGCCGCCCTGGGTGATGGCGAAGATGATGTCAAAACTCTTCACCGCGTCGATCATGCGGATCATGGATGCGATGAAAAGGAATGGCATGATCAGCGGCAGCGAGATGTAGCGGAATATCTGCCAGCGGGTGGCGCCATCGATCAGCGCGCTCTCATAGGGCTCGGCCGGGATTGCGGCAAGGCCGCCGAGCACGATCAGCATCACCAGCGGCGTCCATTGCCAGGTTTCGACCAGAACCAGGGAAGGAATCACCGTCGCGGGGTGAAACACCCAGAGCTGCGGCGGCAAGCCGACCAGCGACAGCAGGTAGTTGAGGATCCCCAGTTGCGGGTGGAACATCATCGTCCACACCAGCGCGATGGCGACCGGGGTCGCCATCATCGGCAGGATAAAGAGGCCGCGCAGCAAGCCGCGCATCGGAAATTTGGCATGAAATACCACCGCCGCGAGCGTGCCGAGCAATAGCGGCAGTGCGACCGACAGCGCGGTATAGACAAGGGTGTGCCACACCGACTCGACGAAACGCGCATCGCTTGGCAGCCGGATGTAATTGGCAAGGCCGACGAAAGTCGGCGGCGCGCCGACCTTCCATTCGTGCAGGCTCATCCAGATCGTGTAGGCCCACGGGAAGATGATGACCGCGAGAACCACGATCAGCGCCGGCAGAACGAACGGCCAGTAGGACGGCGACTGCCAACCGGCCGTTTCGTGCGCGGCGACGCCCGATCGAGCCGGCGCGGATTCGGTCGCAGTGACGCCGCTCACGACTTCTCGCTGCGCTCCAGGATCGGGCGGAATTGCTCGTGCGCCTTTTTCAACTCCGTCTCCGGGTCCGCCCCCGACAGCGTCGCAGTGAATGATCACCGGCAGGCCGAGCTTACTGATCTTGGCGGAATCGATGACCGACTGCAGCCATTCCTGCGGCATCTTCACGCCTTTGCGCACTTCCGCATCGTTGAGGATCGAGTTACGGAACGGTACGCCGCCGCCACTTTGCAGTAATCGCGCGCCCTGCGCTTTCGATACGGCCCATTGGCAGAGAAGATAGGCAGCTTCCTTGTTCTTGCTTGCCTGCGCGATGCCGAGGCCGTCGCCGTAGGTCGCCGAGTACTGACCCTTTGGTCCGGCCGGCACCATCGTGTAGCCGACCTTGCCAACGATGCGCGAGGCCGCCGGATCTTCCAGCGGAGGCGCCCAGCCCACGCCGTCGATCCACATCGCGGAGCGGCCCTGTGTGAAGGAAGCCATCGACTCCATCCAGTTGAAGCCGGAGACACCTGGAGGTGCGACCTTGGTCAGCAGGCGCTGATACATTTTGGTTGCCTCGATCGCCTCGGGACCGTCGGTTAGGATGTTGCCCTTGGCGTCGAGGAATTCGCCGCCGTAGTTCAAAAAGAAGTTCGTCCATAGCGTCATATTGGCGTTGCGCAGCCCGCGCCCGACGAAGCCAAAAGTGCCTTCCTTCGGATCGGTGAGCGTTTCGGCGGCCGCGACCATCTCATCGAAAGTTTTCGGCACCGCGACGCCTTTCTTCTGGAACAACTCCTTGTTGTAATAGAGGATGAAGTAGTCGACCGACCACGGCAGCGAGTGCATCTGCCCCTTGTCGTTCTTGGCGTATTGAAGACCGGCAGCCGAAAAGTCGCTTTCCACCAGATCCGGCGCGGTGAGATTCGGGTCTTTAAGATAGCCCGACATGTCGGCGA
>VAZH01000324.1 GCA_005884465.1 Alphaproteobacteria bacterium
CATTCGAGGGCATGTCGGTGCTGGAGAATGTGATGATCGGCGCGTTCCTGCGCACGTCCCATCGCGCCGAGGCCGAAACACGCGCGCGCGCTGTGCTGGCGCGCGTCGGCATGAGCAAGCTCGCCGAAGCGCCGGCACGATCGCTCGGCACCCCCGGGCGCAAGCGGCTCGAAATCGCCCGCGCGCTGGCAACCGAGCCCAAGGTTCTGTTGCTTGATGAAGCGATGGCGGGCCTCACGCAGCGCGAGGTGCAGCTCGCGATCGATCTCGTGCGCGACATCCATCGTTCCGGCATTACCCTGGTGATTGTCGAGCACATCATGGAAGTCATCATGTCGCTGACGACGCGGGTGGTGGTGTTTCACCAGTGCCGCGAGATCGCGCGCGGCAGTCCGCGCGAGGTCACCGGCAATCCGGCGGTGATCGCGGCCTATCTCGGCACGCGCGCGGCCAAGGCCGCCGCCGGCCACACCCCGATCGAGCTGATGGGCGGACCCGGGACATGACCGCGCCCTTGCTCAAGATCGAGCATCTCGAAGTCCGCTACGGCGACCTGATCGGCGTATCCGACGTTTCGCTTGATGTGCCCGAGGGCAGCGTCGTCGCGCTGCTCGGCTCCAACGGCGGCGGCAAGACCACGGTTCTCAATGCGATCGCCGGGCTCATCCCGGTGCATTCCGGATCGATCGGGTTTTGCGGGCGGGAGATCGGCGGCGAGAGCGCGTTTTCGATCGTGCGCAAAGGCCTCGCCTTGTCGCCGGAAGGCTGGCGGCTGTTCGTGCAGCAAAGCGTCGAAAACAATCTGCTGCTCGGAGCCACCCCGCTGCGCGACAAGGCGCACAGCGCGACGCTGCTCGATCGCGTTTACGAGATCTTTCCGAAGCTAGCGGAGCGGCGCAACCAGCGCGCCGGCACCATGTCCGGCGGCGAGCGGCAGATGCTGGCGGTCGGCCGGGCGCTAATGAGCGATCCCAAACTCCTGATGCTGGATGAGCCGTCGCTCGGGCTGGCGCCAACGGTAGTCGAGTCGATGTACGAGACATTTGGGCGGTTGCACCGGGAAGGGTTGACGATCCTGCTCGCTGAGCAATCCATCGAGCTCGCGCTGGAGGTCTCGGATTTTGCAACCGTGCTGCAAGTCGGCAAGAGCGTGTTGTCCGGCACGGCCGCTGATCTTGCCGAAGATCCCCAGGTGCAGCGCGCCTATCTCGGCACCGCCTGAGGCTTCAACCTGGCCTGTTTGACACTAACGAACGGAGTGAACATGAGAAATTGGATCAGCGCCGCGTTGCTCTTGATATCCGCCGCAGCAGCGAACGCGCAAACACCTTACGCGGGGATGCAGACGCGATCGATCAAGGCATTGTCCGAACAGCAAGGTCGCGGATCTCAGCGCCGGTCGCGGCATGGGGTTGGCGCTGGCCGCCGAGTTGAACGGCTACCCCGGACCTGTCCACGTCCTGGAATTGGTCGACAAACTCAACCTGTCGGCCGACCAGCGCGCCAGCGTTCAACGGCTGTTCGATTCCATGAAGGCTGAAGCCCTACCGCTAGGCGCAAAATTGCTCGAACAGGAAGCTGATCTGGACAAGCAATTCGCCACTCACACGGTGACGCCGGATAGTCTGAAGGCCTCAACCGCGGCCGTTGCGGCGACACAAGGCGCGCTGCGCGAAACACACCTCAAATATCATCTGTCAATGGTTGCTGTCTTGAGTCCCGGCCAGAAGCAACGCTATGCGGAGTTGCGCGGCTATGGCGGCCAGGCTCCATCGATCGAGGATCACCACCACCGTTGAAGATGTGGCTTCGCGGACCGGATGTGCCGGTGTCCGGGCAATGTCAGCTCACTCGGCGGCTTGCTTGACCGAGCCGGAGTCCGCCGGCGGTTCGCCTTCAAGACCCTTCGAGCGTCCCCAGCGCTCAAACGCGTTCGAGAGCCTGTCGAGATAGAGATACACAACGGGTGTCGTGAACAGCGTGAGCGCCTGACTGACGATCAAGCCGCCGACCATCGCATAGCCGAGCGGCTGGCGGATTTCCGATCCGGTGCCCGTACCCAGCATCAGCGGCACGCCGCCAAGCAAGGCCGCCATCGTCGTCATCATGATCGGTCGAAATCGCAGTAGCGCTGCCTTCCGGATCGATTGTTCCGAGGTGAGATGCTCGTCGCGTTCGGCCGAGATCGCGAAGTCGACCATCATGATGCCGTTCTTCTTGACGATGCCGATCAGGAGAATGATGCCGATCAAGGCGATCAGGCTGAAGTCGAATCCGAACGCCATCAGGATCGCCAGCGCGCCGATGCCGGCCGAGGGCAAGGTCGACAGAAGATCAGGTACACGACGACCAGCGCGGCCAGGATCAATAGCGGCACGGTGCCGAGCGATTGCTGGAACGCCTGCGCGGTACCCTGGAAGCTCGAGTTGAGCGTGGCCGGCGCGCCGAGTTCGGCCATCGCTTTCTGAACGGCATCGGTGGCTTGCCCAAGCGCAGCGCCCTGCGCCAGGTTGAAGCTGATCGTGATCGCCGGAAACTGGCCCTGGTGGCTGATCGATAGCGGACGCACCGGTACGCTGGTCCAGGTCGCGAACGTCGACAGTGGCACCTGATCGCCGGTCGCCGGCGATTTGACATAGAGCTTGTTGAGCGTGTCGAGATTGCCCTGCAGCTCAGGCAGGATTTCCAGGATCACGTGATAACTGTTGAGCTGCGTGAAGTACTGGGTGACCTGACGCTGGCCGAACGCGTCGTAGAGCGTGTCGTCGATCAGCTGCGGCTGGATACCGTAGCGCGAGGCGGTATCGCGATTGATCCTCAGCTCGAGCGTCGTGCCCTGGGTCTGCTGGTCGGTCGCGACGTCGCGCAGCTCAGGCAAGGTCTGCATCTTGGCCAGAATCTTCGGGGCCCATTCGTTAAGCTCGGCCAGGTTGGCATCCTGCAGCGTGAACTCGAACTGCGTCCGCGTCGGCCGGCCGCCGAGCCGCACGTCTTGCGCCGACTGCATGTAGAGCCGCGCGCCTTCGACCTGTTCGAGCTTGGGGCGCATGCGGGAGATGATCTGCTGGGCATTTGCTTTGCGTTCGTCGCGCGGCTTCAGCGTGATGAACAGGTTGCCGTTATTGCCGGCCCGGCCGCTGCCGCCGACCGCCATCGCCACGCTGGCGACGTCCGGGTCGGCCTGCACGATGGCGGCAAGGGCCTCCATCCGCTGCTTCATCGCGGCTAAGGAAATGTCCTGGTTGGCTTCGGCGGTAGCGGTGATCAGGCCATTGTCCTGCTGCGGGAAAAATCCCTTGGGGATAATCACGAACAGATAGACCGACAATCCGAGCGTCGCGAAGAAGACCATCAGCGTCGCGAAGCGCCAGCGCAAGGCAAGGTCCAGGCCGCGCTCATAGCCATGAAGCATCGCGTCGAAAGCACGCTCGCTCCATTGATAAAACCGGCCGTGTCGGGTTTCGCCGTGCGCGCGGAGAAAGCGCGATGCCATCATCGGCGTCAGCGTCAGCGATACCACCATCGATACGAAGATCGTCATCCCCAGCGTGACCGCGAATTCGCGGAACAGGCGTCCGATGATGCCGCCCATCAGCAACAGTGGAATCAGCACGGCGATCAGCGAGATGCTGATCGATACGATCGTGAAGCCGATTTCTCTGGCGCCCTTGAACGCGGCGGCAAGTGGCTTTTCGCCTTGCTCGACATAACGCGTGATGTTTTCCAACATCACGATGGCGTCGTCGACCACGAAACCGACGGAGATCGTCAGCGCCATCAACGACAGATTGTCGAGGGTGTAGCCGAACGCCCACATCAGCGCGCAGGCTCCGAGCAATGCAAGCGGCACGGTGACGGCTGGAATGACGGTCGCCCAGAAACTGCGCAGGAACAGGAAGATGACCATGACCACCAGCGCGATGGTCAACAGCAACGTGAACTGAACGTCCGCGACCGCGGCGCGAATGGTCTGGGTACGATCGCTGATGAGCTCGATCTTGACTGCCGGTGGAATCGCTGCCACCAGCCGCGGCAGCAGCGACTTGATCTTGTCGACGGTCTCGATGACGTTGGCGCCGGGCTGCTTGTAGATCACCAGAAACACGCCGCGCTTGCCATTGGCCCACGCCGCCTGCTTGGCATCTTCGGGTCCGGTGACGGCCTGGCCGATGTCGCGGATGCGCAACGGCCCGCCATTGCGGTAGGCCACGATGATGTCGTTCCAGTCCTTTGAGTCCGTGAGTTGGTCGTTGGCGTAGATCGTATAGGCGCGCGTCGTGCCGTCGATGTTGCCCTTCGGGCTGTCGACGGTTGTGATCGCAATCTGGCTGCGGACATCTTCCAGCGACAGGCCTTTGGCGACCAGTTTTGCCGGATCGACCTGGACGCGGATCGACGGCTTTTGCTGACCCCCGATCACTACTTGCGCCACGCCGGAAATCTGGCTGATCTGCTGCGCGAGCTGCGCGTCGACGGCATCACTGACCGTGGTCAGAGGCAACGTCTCGGATGTCGCCGACAACAACAGGATCGGCGAATCCGCCGGATTGACCTTGCGATAGGTCGGCGGCGAGGGAAGATTTTTCGGCAATTGGCCGCCGGCGGCATTGATGGCGCCCTGCACATCGTTGGCGGCGCCATCGATACTGCGGTTGAGGTCGAACTGGATCGTGACCGCCGCTGTCCCGAGATAGCTCGTCGAGGTCATCTGGGCGATGCCGGGAATCTGCGCGAACTGCCGCTCGAGCGGCTGCGCCACCGAGGAGGCCATGGTTTCGGGGCTGGCGCCGGGGAGGTTCGCGGTGACCTGGATGGTCGGGAAATCCACCTGCGGCAGCGGCGCCACCGGCAGCAGCGGATAAGCGACGAGGCCGACAAAGAGAATGCCGGCCATCAGCAGCGAAGTGCCGATAGGATAGCGAATGAAAGGTGCGGAAATGCCTTCGTTCATTCCTGCTTGACCTTCGGTTGCGCCGGATCCGAACTCGCCACCGCCGTTGAGACGAGGGTGCCGGGCTGAACCTTGAATTGGCCACCCGTGATCACCTGCTGTCCCGGCGACAGACCCTCATCGACCACGGAGCGTCCGTCGATCGATTGGCTGACCTTGACCTTGCGCAGTTCGGCCTTGTTGTCCTGGTTGACGATATAGGCGTAGAGCCCATCGGTAGAGTGCTGGATCGCGTCGTCCGGGACCACCGTGGCATCCTTCAGCGTCTTCACCAGCAGCCGGGTCGAAACCGACTGGCCCGGCCACAATGCATGGTTCCTGTTGTCGAACACCGCCTTGAGCCGAATAGTCCCGCTGGTACTGTCGACCTGATTGTTGACCACCGCCAATGTTCCTTCCGCCAACGGCTTCTTGCCGTCGGTTGTGATGGCGATCACCTTGAGCGGTTGTATCGATTGTCCCTCGTTGATGTATGGCAACTGCTCTTCCGGGGCCGTGAAAACCACGGCGATCGGTTCGATCTGGGCGATGGTGACGATGCCGGTCTGGGTCGAGGCATTGACGATGTTGCCGACATCGACCTGGCGCAGCCCTGCGATGCCCGAGATCGGCGCCTTGATGGTGGTGTAGTCGAGTTGAGTCTGGGCATTAAAGACGGCCGCATCA
Source organism: Alphaproteobacteria bacterium (assembly GCA_005884465.1). GTDB lineage: Bacteria > Pseudomonadota > Alphaproteobacteria > Rhizobiales > Xanthobacteraceae > Bradyrhizobium. Next base: position 5,618 of record VAZH01000324.1, read on the forward strand.
TCGGCTGCGATCTGCGCCGTCAATTGCGCTACGGTGGAACGCTGGGTGTCGGTCTGCTGCCGGGTCGCGAATTCACCAAGCTTGGTGTAGCGCTGCAGGTCGAGATTGGCATTGGCCAGATTGGCCTCATCCTGGGCTTTCTTGGCCTTGGCCTGAGCGAGCGCCGCCTGGAATGGGCGCGGATCGATCTCGGCAAGCAGGTCGCCCTGGTTGACCAGTTGCCCTTCCTTGAAGGCGATCTGGTCGACCTGGCCATCGACGCGCGTCCGCACCACCACCGTGTTGAAGCCCTGAACCGTTCCGAGCCCGGTCAGATACACTGGAAAGTCAGCCTTCTCGACCGGTTTGACGGTGACGCGAACCGGAGCATTCGATGTGGGAGGAGCTGACTTTTGAGCGCTTTCGGTCTTCGCCCTCGGATTAGGGCCATAAAATCGCTGCCAGCCGAAATAGCCCACCGCCCCGACCGCTGCGATGAGCAAAACCCAACCGATGGTCCGCGATGTGGTCATGTGCGCTCATGTGCTCGAAAACAAGTAATGGGCCTTTAAAACGGTTCCCAAGGACCTCAGATATAATATGCGTGCACTTGATGAGTACACACACTATGGCTTGAGAAACCTAAACTTTTGGAAAGCTTTGGGAGATTGCAGCCCATGTCGCTCGATCTGAAACGCCAGCTGATTGCGCAGCTCGTCGAAAGCTCGCGCCTGCTGCGCAATTACATCGACAACCGCGCCAAGGGCCGCGGCACCACGCGCGCGCAATGGATTGTATTGTTTCGACTGCGGCAGCAGGAAGGATTGTCACAGGTCGATCTGGCCGATGTGCTTGAACTGCAGCCGATCTCGCTGGTACGCCTGCTCGATCGACTGGTCCAGCACGGCCTTCTCGAGCGACGGCACGATCCACGGGATCGACGCGCCAATCGACTATTTCTGACGGAAAGCGGTCGCCAGCTTGTCGATGACCTCGACA
>VAZH01000325.1 GCA_005884465.1 Alphaproteobacteria bacterium
ACCCGTATCGCCGTTGGCGGCTTTCTGCACGAGACCAACACCTTCGCGCCGACCAAGGCGACCTATGACGATTTCGTGCATGGCGGTGGCTGGCCGGCGATGGCGCAAGGCACTGACGTGCTCAGGGTCATGCGCAACATCAATATCGGGTTGGCGGGCTTTGTCGGACAGGCGGAGGCTCTGGGTTGGGAGATGGTGCCGACCATCTCCTGCGGCGCCACCCCGTCGGCGCATGTGACCAGGGATGCCTATGAGCGCATCGTCAAGGTGATGGTCGAGGGCATCGCCGCCGCTGGACGGCTCGATGCCGTCTATCTCGATCTCCACGGCGCCATGGTCACGGATCATCTTGACGACGGCGAAGGCGAAATCCTGGCGCGGGTGCGCAAAGTGATCGGCAAGAACCTGCCGCTGGTGGTCAGCCTCGACCTGCACGCCAATGTGACGCCGCAGATGGTGGAGCAAGCGGATGCACTCATAGCCTATCGCACCTATCCGCATGTCGACATGGCCGATACCGGCCGCGCCGCTGCAAAGCATCTCGCACTGCTGTTGCGCACGCGGCAGCGCTTCGCAAAAGCGTTCCGGCAATTGCCATTCCTGATTCCGATCAGCTGGCAATGCACCGATGATCAGCCCACCAAGGGCATCTACCAAAAGCTGGCAGCCATGGAGAGCGGCGCGGTACCGACGCTGTCTTTCGCCCCCGGCTTTCCGGCGGCGGATTTCCCCGAATGCGGGCCGAGCGTATTCGCCTATGGCAGCACGCAAGCCGACGCCGACGCCGCGGCGGACGAGCTGACAAAACTGATTATCGGCCACGAAAGTGATTCCGCATCTTCGCGCCCGACGAGGGCGTGCGTCACGCGATGGAGCTGGCAAAAACCGCGAGCAAACCCATCATCATCGCCGATACCCAGGACAATCCCGGCGCCGGGGGCGATTCCGACACCACGGGCATGCTGCGTGCGCTGGTCCGCAACAACGCGAAGAAAGCCGCGATCGGCGTGATCTATGACCCCGCTTCGGCAAAGGCCGCGCATGCCGCGGGTGTTGGCGCAACCGTCACGCTCGCGCTGGGTGGCAAGTCGGGCATATCGGGCGACGCGCCGTACAAGGAAACCTTCATCGTCGAAAAACTGTCCGATGGAAAATTCGTCGCGCCCGGCCCCTATTACGGCGGCCGCGACATGGACATGGGACCGTCGGCCTGTTTGCGGATCGGCGATGTCAGGGTGGTCGTGAGCTCGCACAAGGCGCAGCTCGCGGATCAGTCGATGTACCGCTATGTCGGCATCGAGCCGACCGAACAGGCCATCCTCGTCAACAAGAGCTCGGTGCATTTCCGCGCCGATTTCGAGCCGATCGCGGAAAAGCATTTGATCTGCGCCGCGCCCGGCGCGATGCCGGCCGATACCACCGCCGCGTTGCCATGGACGCGGCTGCGTCCGGGCCTCCGCATCAAGCCGAACGGTCCCGCCTTCATTCCCGCAACCAAATCACGCTCAACATCTTCTGCAACCGGATAAAGATACAATGCCCAACATCGACCGCATCGAAGGCTTCGCCGACGAACTCACCGCGATCCGCCGGGATCTGCACGCGCATCCCGAGATCGGCTTCGAGGAAGTCCGCACTTCCGGGATCGTTGCCGACAAATTGACGCAATGGGGTATCGAGGTGCATCGCGGCCTCGGCGGCACCGGCGTGGTCGGCGTGCTCAAGGGCAAGGGCAGCGGGGGAAAACGCATTGGTCTGCGGGCCGACATGGATGCGCTGCCGATGGAAGAAAACACCAATCTGCGATGGCGCTCGACCATTCCCGGCCGCTTCCACGGCTGCGGCCATGACGGCCACACCACCATGCTGCTGGGCACCGCGCGCTATCTCGCGGAGACCAGGAATTTCGACGGCACCGTGCATTTCATCTTCCAGCCGGCCGAAGAAGGCCTCGGCGGCGCCCGCGCCATGATCAAGGACGGGCTGTTCGAGAAATTTCCCTGCGACGAGATCTACGGGCTGCACAATGCGCCCGACCTGAACCACGGCGAGCTTGCGATTCTTCCAGGACCCGCCATGGCAGGCGCCGACTTCTTCGACATCACCATCAACGGCTATGGCGCGCACGGCGCCATGCCGGAGCGCTCGAAGGATGCCGTCGTGATCGCAATCACGCTCGGACAGGCGCTGCAGACCATCGTCAGCCGCAACGTCGATCCCCTCCAGGCGGCGGTGGTGTCGGTCACGCAAATCCACGCCGGTTCCGCCTACAACGTGATTCCCGGCGAAGCAAAACTCTGCGGCACGGTTCGCGCGTTTTCCGACGAGGTGCGCGCCCTGATCCGCGAGCGGATGCGCGCGATCTGCGCCGGCATTGCCAGCGCCTTCCAGGTCGAGATCACTGCCGATATCCGCGACGCTTTCAGCGTGCTGGTGAACCAGGAAGAGCAGTCCCGGGTGATCGAGGCCGTCGCGCGCACGGTGGTCGATCCCGCCAAGGTCTTCACCAGGTCGCAGCCGAAAATGGGCAGCGAGGATTTTGCCGACATGCTGCATGCGGTGCCCGGCGCCTATTTCTGGCTCGGCCACGAAGGGTCGGTGCCGGTGCACAATCCCGGCTACGTGCTCGACGACAAGATCCTGCCGATCGGCGCCAGCATGTTCGCACGCATCGTCGAAACCCGATTGCCGGTGGGTGCCCATGCATAAATCGGCATCGCGGGAAGCGGTGACGTCGCTGCATGATCTCAGCGCCGTCGACCTGATTGCGGGTTTTCGCGCGAAACAGTTTTCGCCGTCCGAAGTGCTGGAGGACCTGCTGGCGCACATCGCGGTGTGGGAGCCGCACATCAAAGCGCTTTACGCATTCGACCCGGAGGGCGCACGCGCAGGCGCAAAGGCCTCCACTGAACGCTGGCACAGGAGCGAGCCGAAAGGCCCGCTCGACGGCGTCCCCGCCACGATCAAGGAGAATATCGCCACCAACGGCGTGCCGGTGCCGCTTGGTGCTGCCACCACAAAGCTGGTGCCGGCCGCGGCGGATGCCCCGCCAGCGGCGCGGTTGCGCGAAGCAGGTGCGTTGATCTTCTCCAAGACCACCATGCCGGATTACGGCATGCTGTCGTCGGGCCTGTCGAGCTTCCATCCCCTCACCCGCAATCCCTGGGACCTCAGCAAGAATCCCGGCGGCTCCAGCGCCGGGGCCGCCGCGGCGGGTGCGGCGGGTTACGGCCCGCTGCATCTTGGTACCGACATCGGCGGTTCGGTGCGGCTGCCGGCGTGCTGGTGCGGCCTGGTTGCGCTGAAGCCCAGCCTGGGGCGGATTCCGATCGATCCACCCTATGTCGGCCGCGTCGCCGGGCCGATGACCCGCGTTGTCGATGACGCCGCCTTGATGATGAGCGTGCTGTCTCGGCCCGATCGCCGCGACGGCATGAGCCTGCCGCCAAACGACATCAACTGGAAGGCACTCGACAAGCCCTTGCGCAAATTGCGCATCGCCCTGATGCTCGATCTGGGCGTCGGCCAGGCGCTGGAGAAGGAGGTGCGCGAGGTGGCGGTCAAGGCCGCGAAAGCGTTCGAGGCGGCCGGCGCCGTTGTCACGGAAGTGCCGGGCGTGCTGACGCGCGAAATGCTCGACGGTCTCGACGCCTTTTGGCGCGCCCGCTCGTGGGACGATTTTGCCAAACTTGCGCCGGCCGAACGTGCCAAGGCGCTGCCCTATATCTACAAATGGGCGGAAGCCGGTGCGCAGCTCACGGGCCTCGACGTGATCAGGGGTTTTAACGCCACCATGGCGATCCGGACGGCAGCGGCAAAACTGTTCGCCGATCTCGACTACCTGATTTCGCCGGTGTCGCCGGTGGTGAATTTCGCGGCCGAACTCGCTTCCCCGATCAACGATCCCGCAAAACCGTTCGAGCATATCTGCTACACCGTGCCGTGGAACATGGCGGAAAATCCTGCCGTGTCGATCAATGGCGGCTTTAGCGAACGCGGATTTCCGATCGGCGTGCAGATCGTCGGCCGCCGCTTCGACGATCTCGGCGTGCTCGGAATGGCGAAGGCGTTCGAAGGCTTGCGCGGTCCGCAAAGGCCGTGGCCAAGCCCGCCGGGCAAAGATTAGAACGGCGCGACATACGCGATTGTCGTGCGCGGGCTCGACCCGCGCATCCATCCTCTTCATAAAGATGGATTGCCGGGTCAAGCCCGGCAATGACGAAATTGGAATCAAGAAACAACCGAGAGGAAACCCCCATGGCGTATGAGACGATCAAATACGAGGTCGCCGAGCAGATCCTCACCATCACGCTGAACCGGCCCGACAAGCTCAACGCCTTCAACGCCGCGATGCAGAAGGAAATGATCGACGCCTTCGATGCGGCCGACAAGGACGACAATATCCGCGCCATCATCGTCACCGGCGCCGGGCGCGCCTTCTGCGCCGGCGCTGACCTCTCCTCCGGCGCCGACACTTTTGATCGCGACGCGCGGCGCGGGCCGGTGAAAAGGCTGGCTAATGGCAAGGTCGACTACAGCGATCCCAATGTGCGCGATGGCGGCGGACAGGTAACGCTGCGCATCTTCAAATGCTTAAAGCCCGTGATCGCGGCGGTGAACGGCCCCGCGGTCGGCATCGGCGTCACCATGCAGCTTGCGATGGATATCCGCATCGCCTCGGAAAGTGCGCGCTTCGGTTTTGTCTTTTCCCAGCGCGGTATTGTGCCGGAGGCGGCGTCGAGCTGGTTCTTGCCGCGCATCGTCGGCATCTCCCAGGCGCTGGAATGGTGCTACAGCGGCCGCGTGTTTCCAGCGCAGGAAGCCTTGGCCGGCCGCCTCGTCAGCAAGGTGGTGCCGCCGGACGAGCTGTTGCCGGCCGCGCGGGCGCTGGCGCGAGAGATCGCGGCAAAGACGGCGCCGGTGTCGGTCGCACTGATCCGGCAGATGATGTGGCGCATGCTTGGCGCCGACGATCCGATGGAGGCGCACAAGGTCGACAGCCGCGGCATTTACACCCGCGGCCGCTCGGACGACGTCAAGGAGGGCGTGGTGTCGTTCCTGGAAAAACGCCCGGCGAATTTCAAGAACAAGATCTCGTCCGACATGCCCGATTATTTCCCGTGGTGGGACGAGCGGGAGTATGAATGAGGCGCGACGTGGGGCTGTCATCACCTGCGCAGGCGGGTGATCCAGTAAGCACCGGCGTTAGTGATTACTGGATGCCCCGCCTTCGCGGGGCATGACGGAGCTCTCACCGCATCATCAGCGCCACGCGGCCGATGGCTTTGCGGTCGATCAGAAGCCGCATCGCTAGCGCGTAATTTTCCAGCGGCATGCGGTGCGAGACGTTGGGGCGGATTTTTCCGGCCTCCGCCCATTCCGTCAAAGCCCTCAACCGCACTTCCCCAAGCGCTGGATTTTTCCGCACGGCTTCGCCGGCGCGGACGCCGAGCACGCTCGCGCCCTTGATCAGCACCAGATTGGTGCGGGCGAGCCCGATGCCGCCGGTGAAGCCGATGACGAGGATGCGCGCGCCCCAGGCGATGCAGCGCAGGCTGTTTTCGAACACCTCGCCGCCGACGGGATCGAACACTACATCCGCACCGCGGCCATCGGTGATGCGCTTGACGGCGTCGCGGAACGGCTCGCGTCCGTAGAGCACCAGGTGATCGGCACCCCTCGCCTGCGCGACCGCGAGTTTTTCTTCCGATGACGCCGCCGCGATCACGGTGGCGCCGAGCATCTTGCCGATCTCGACCGCGGCTAGCCCAACGCCGCCGCCGGCGCCGTGCACCAGCAGCACTTCGCCCGGCCGAACCTGGCCGCGATCGATCAATCCGTGATAAGCGGTGCCGTGGGCGGCGAGAAATGTCGCGCCTTCGGCGTAGTCGAAGGTCGATGGCAACGGTGTCAGTTGCGACGGCGCAACCACGGCCTCGTCGGTGTAAGCGCCGTG
>VAZH01000326.1 GCA_005884465.1 Alphaproteobacteria bacterium
GCTTCGCATCGCCCCGGAATGACGAACCGTCACCTCCCCACCCATTTCGGCGGACGCTTTTCGGAAAACGCCTTCGGTCCCTCGATATAATCCTGCGACGCCACCATCGCCTTCACGGCCGGATAGTCGCGCTGCTCGGCGATCGCCTGCTCCAGCGACACCGCGAGGCCCTTCTGGATCGTCTGCTTGGAGGCGCGGATCGACATCGGGCTGTTCTTGCAGATGGTTTCCGCCCAGCGCTCGGCCGCCGCCAATGCCTCACCCTGCGGCACCACCTCATTGACAAAACCGAGCTCGTGGCCTTCGCGGGCGGTGACGTGACGCGCGGTCAGGATCATGCCCATGGCGCGCTTCAGCCCGATCTGGCGCGGCAGCCGGTGCAATCCGCCGGCCAGCGCGGCGAGGCCGACGCGCGGCTCGGGCAGCGCGAACATCGCATTCTCCGAGGCGATGATGAGATCGCAGGCCAGCGCAATCTCAAAGCCTCCGCCCATCGCGACGCCGTTGACGGCGGCGATGATCGGCTTGTCGCAGTCGAAGCGCGAGGTCAGCCCGGCAAATCCGCCGGTGTCCCAGCCGCGCTTTCCCCCCGCCGCCTGCCATTTCAGATCGTTGCCGGCGCAGAACGCCTTGTCGCCGGCGCCGGTGACGATCGCGACCCATTGCTCGGGATCGGCGGAAAAGTCGTCGAACACCTTGTTCAGTTCGAAATGGGCATCGGTATGCAGCGCATTGTAAACTTCGGGGCGGGACAGCGTCACGATCGTGATCGCACCCTTGCGCGTGACCTTGGAGAATTTCAAGTCCATGTTTGCTCCCTGGATTTTTTCTGTGGTGCGGAATGCTGACTTGAATACTAGCTTGCTCCCGCCGTTCGACGCCACCGAATTACGCAAGGCGCCTCCGCGCCACAAGCCGCTTCGGTTGCTTGACTTCGCTTTCGCTTCTCACCTTAATCGACGCAGCGAGCTTTTCGCGGAACTCGCGACAACGACAAAAACGGTCTTTGGGAGGATTGCCTTGGATTTCGCATTGCCGGCCGACCTGGTCGCCTATCTCGCCGAGCTCGACCAGTTCATCGCGCGCGAGATCAAGCCGATTGAAGAGGCCGATGACAACATCCGCTTCTTCGATCACCGCCGCGAATGGGCGCGCACTGATTTCGAGCATGGTGGACTGCCGCGGCCAGAATGGGAGGCGCTGCTGCGCAGGGTGAAAAATCTTGCCGACGAAGCCGGACACCTGCGCTTCGCGATTCCGAAGCGCTACGGCGGCAAGGATGGCTCCAATCTCTGGATGGCCGTCATCCGGGAGCATTTTGCGTCGAAGGGCCTGGGCCTGCACAACGACCTGCAGAACGAACATTCGATTGTCGGCAACCTGCCGCTGGTCACGATGCTCGACCGCTACGGCCGCGACGAGCAGAAGGCGATGATCGAGGGCTCGATATCAGGAAAATACCGCATCACCTTTGGCCTCACCGAGCCCGAGCATGGCTCGGATGCGACCCATATGGAAACCCGCGCCGTGCAGGCGACCCGCGATGGCGTCAAGGGGTGGGTGATCAACGGCGAGAAGATGTGGACCACCGGCATGCATGTCGCCACCCATTGCGCGCTGTTCGCCCGCACCAGCGGCAATGATGGCGATGCGCGGGGGATCACCTGCCTTCTGGTGCCGGCAAAGACAAACGGCGTGAAGGTCGAAGAATATATGTGGACCTTCAATATGCCGACCGATCACCCGCGCGTCAGTTTTACCGACGTGTTCGTTCCCGACGATGCGCTGTTCGGCGAAATCGGCCGCGGATTGTCGTTGGCGCAATGCTTTGTGCACGAGAACCGGATCCGCCAGGCCGCGAGTTCGCTGGGAGCGGCGGTGTATTGCATCGAGGAAAGCGTGAAATACGCCCGCGAGCGCAAACCGTTCGGCCGCGCGCTGGCCGAGAACCAGGCGATCCAGTGGCCGCTGGTGGAACTCGCAACGCAGGCCGAAATGCTGCGGCTGTTGATCCGCAAGACCGCATGGGAGATGGATCAGCTGACCCAGGCGCAGGTCGAGCACACGCTCTCTGACAAAGTCTCGATGTGCAATTTCTGGGCGAACCGGCTGTGCTGCGAGGCGGCGGACCGCGCCATGCAGGTGCATGGCGGCATGGGTTATTCGCGCCACAAGCCGTTCGAACACATCTACCGCCATCACCGCCGCTACCGCATCACCGAAGGCAGCGAGGAAATCCAGAAACGCAAGGTCGCCGGATTCTTGTTCGGCTATATGGGGGCAGGGAAGCATTGAGGGGCGACAACGCGAACGTAAGGGTGGCCGTCATTGCGAGCCAACGGGTCGGCGCAAAGCGCCGCCCGATGACAGGCTCCGCGAAGCAATCCAGCTTTGTTCCGCGAAGAATGGAAAGTTGGATTGCTTCGTCGCTTGCGCTCCTCGCAATGACGAGTGCGCTCAATTCACCTGCCTGTCCTTGCCCGCCCAATAGGGATCGCGCAGATGGCGTCGCAAAATCTTGCCGGAGGCATTGCGCGGCAGGGCTTCGATGAAGTCGACCGACTTCGGCGTCTTGAAGCCGGCGATGCGTTCGCGGGTGAAGTTGATGATGTCCGACGGCGTCGCCTTTTTGCCGGGCTTCATCACCACGATCGCCTTGACCGCTTCGCCCCATTTCTCGTCGGGCACGCCGACAACGGCGACCTCGGCGACATCGGGATGATCGCAGATCGCGCTTTCGACTTCGGCCGGGTAGATGTTTTCGCCGCCCGAGATGATCATGTCCTTGATGCGGTCGTGGATATAGAGATAGCCGTCCCTGTCCATGTAGCCGGCGTCGCCGGTGCGCAGCCAACCCTCGCTGTCGAGGGTTTTCGCGGTGGCTTCCGGCAAATTCCAGTAGCCGACCATGTTCGAGCCGGAACGCGTCGCGATCTCGCCGACTTCGCCCGGCGGCAGCTTCTTGCCATCGGCATCAAGGATCGCGAGCTCAATGCCGGGCAAGGCCTTGCCGGCCGAGCGCATCCGCTCTAGTCCCTCGACATGGTCTTCCGGCGGAAGCGCCACGATGGTGCCGGTGGTCTCGGTCATGCCGTACATCTGCACAAAACCACAGCCGAACACCTCGATGCATTCCTTCAGGAGTGCGGCTGGAATAGGCGAGGCGCCATAGAGCATGTATTTCAGTTTCGAAAAATCCACCTCGCGTGCCCGCGGCTGCCGCACCACGAATTGCATCGCCGCGGGCACCATGAACAGCTTTGTGACGCCGGATTGTTCGATGAAATCCAGCACTCTGTTAGGATCGAATTCGCGGGCGATCACGCCTTTGGCGCCGTGATAGAGACCCAGTACTCCCCAGCCTGAGCCGCCGATGTGAAATACCGGCATCGCCACCAGCGAGACGTCGTCCTCGGTCCATTGGTTCCAGTCGGGCTTCTCGCCCTTGCCGGTCTCGACCAGATTGAGAAAATTGGAGTGCGACAGCATCGCGCCCTTGGGTTTGCCCGTGGTGCCGGAGGTGTAAAGCTGGATCGCGATATCCTTCGGACTGATCTCGACGTTTGCATCATCTCCGCTCTGCGCGTCGCGCCAAGCTGCATAATCTTGCCATTCCGGCGCGCCGCCTTCGGTCGTGATGATGCTGCGCAGGTCAGCCAATTGCGATTTGATGTTGCTCACCTGGGTGATGAACTCCGGCCCGACGAACAGCACCGGCGCCTTGCAGTCTCCAACGATGAAAGCGATTTCGGGTCCGGCCAGCCGCCAGTTCACCGGCGCCATCACCACATTGGCCTTCATCGCCCCAAGCAAGAGCTCGAAATAGATGTCGCTGTTCTTGCCGAGATAGGCGATGCGCTCGCGCGGCTTGACGCCGAGGGCTTTAAGCGCGTTGGCGACGCGGTTGGTCTTGATATCGAATTCAGCAAAACTGGTCCGGCGACCCTCGAATTCAAACGCGATGGCATTGCCACGGCTTTTCGCCCGCGCGCGCACCATGTCGGCAAGGTTTGCCGGTTCTCCTGAGGCGGACATGTTTCTCCCGTACATTGTTTGTGCCGTCACTGCGAGGAACGTAGCGACGAAGCAATCCAGCTTGGTTCCAGGGTATTCAATGGATTGCTTCGCTTCGCTCGCAATGACGGAAACAGCGAGCTATCACCCCCGCGCGGCGCGGTCTTTTTCGTTCTGCGCCTTGATCGCATCGCGCGCCTGAGTCCAGTCCGCATCGGTCCAGTCGCGCAACTGGTAGAAGTTGCCGCCCATGGCCAGCGCCTGGCCACCGTCCATCGCGATGGTCTCGCCGTTGATCCAGTCGCAGCCGCCGGAAATCAGGAACACGGCGAGGTTTTGCAGTTCTTCCATTTTCCCGACGCGGCCCATCGGGTTCAGCGCCTTCGTGCGCGCGCCGGCTTCGTCGCCAGGCTTGATGCGCTTGCTCATGCCCTCGGTCGGAATTTCGCCGGGCGCGATGGTGTTGAGCCGGATGCCGTAGCGTCCCCATTCCGTCGCCAGCGACATCGTCATGGCATGGATCGCGGACTTGCTCATCGCCGACGGCACCACATAGGGGCTGCCATTGCGGACCCATGTCACGGTGATCGACACCACGTTGCCGCGATGCTTGCCGGCGATCCAGCGCCGGCCCACGGCTTGGGTCACGTAGAACGTGCCGTGCATGACGATGTTGGCGACCGCATCGAAGCCACGCGGCGTCAGGTCCTCGGTGCGCGAGATGAAATTGCCGGCGGCGTTGTTGATGAGATCGGTGAGCGGGCCCTCGGTGAAAATCGTCTCGATCATTTCATCGACCGCGAGCGGGTTTCGGATATCGACGCCGTGACTCGTCACCCTGCCGCCATGGAGGTCCATCAACTCGGTCGCGGTTTCGTCGCAGACGCTTTTGCGGCGGCCGCAGATATGAACCTCGGCGCCAAGCTCGAGGAAGCGTGACGCCATCGACTTGCCGAGACCGGTGCCGCCGCCAGTGACAAGAATGCGCCGGCCAGTGAGTAGCTGTTGGTTAAACATTGATGCTTTCCGCCCAAAGGGATTGTCTGCTAATTGGTTGTTCGACTAAATCCGGCCGACGCCTTTCTGTAAAGCGGCAAACAAAAAAGAGCAGGGAGAACCATCCATGGAGAAGCGCGTCTCGGTAACAATTTCGGACGGCGTCGCCGATGTCCGTCTGGTGCGGGTGGACAAGATGAATGCGCTCGATGCCGCGATGTTCGATGCGCTGGTCGCCACTTCCGAGCGGCTCGCCCATGAAAAGGGCGTGCGGGCGGTAGTATTATCCGGTGAGGGCCGCTCGTTTTGCGCTGGTCTCGACATGGGCCGGTTCGCCGCCATGAAAGAGAAGGGCGGTAATGGGGTAGCCGGCGGCGAAGAACGCGACCTGACCACGCGCACCCATGGCCTCGCCAATTTCCCGCAGCGGGCGGTGTGGGGATGGCGGCAGCTTCCAGTGCCGGTGATCGCCGCGATCCAGGGCGTGGCGTTCGGCGGCGGCTTTCAGCTCGCCCTTGGGGCCGACATGCGCTTCCTTAGCCCCGATGCGCGGATGTCGATCATGGAAATCAAATGGGGCCTGGTACCCGATATGGCGGGCACGCCAATCCTCGCCAGCCTCGTGCGCGACGATATCCTGCGCGAGCTGACCTATACCGGGCGGATTTTCTCGGCGCAGGAAGCCCTGAGTTACGGCCTCGCGACGCGGATCTGCGACGACCCGCGCGCCACGGCCTTCGAGGTCGCGCGCGAGATCGCCGGCAAGAGTCCGGACGCGATCCGCGCCGCCAAGCGTCTGCTGAACAATCTTTCCGTCGATCCCGGCCCGGCGCTGCTCGCCGAATCCGCCGAGCAGATGAAATTGATGGGCAGCGCCAATCAGCTCGAGGCGGTCCGCGCCAATATCGACAAGCGCCCGCCGCGCTTCGCGGATGCTTAGCTCTCCGTCATGGCCGGGCTTGTCCCGGCCATCCACGTCTTCACTTTGCGGAAAATAGAAGTAAGACGTGGATCACCGGGACATCTAGCGCGAAGACGCGCTTCGCGCTTTTGCCGGTGATGACGACAACTCTCGCTGTTCTCCAAAAACGAACAAGGCAATGACCGACACATCCCCACCTTTCCGCGGCATCATCAGCGGCGATAGCAAACGGAGCCACGCCGAGGTCGCCGATCGCGCCGACCGCATCGCCGGCGGTTTGCAGAGGCTTGGCGTCAAGCAGGGCGACAGCGTCTGCATCCTGATGCGCAACGATATCGCCTTCATCGAAGCGGCCTATGCCGCGATGCGGCTCGGCGCCTATGCGGTACCTATCAATTGGCACTTCAAGCCCGAGGAAATCAATTATGTGCTGAAGGATTCCGGAACATCGGTGCTGGTCGGCCATGCCGACATGCTGCATCAATTGCGCGACGCCATTCCCGCTGGCATCACCGTGCTCAGCGTACCGACGCCGCCGGAAATTCTCGCAAACTACAAGATCGATCCCGACCATCTCGCTACCCCCGATTTCGGAACCGACCTTGAATCCTGGCTCGAGCAGCAACGCCCGTACGACGGCCCGGCGCTGCCGCAGCCGTCGAACATGATCTACACCTCGGGCACGACGGGTCATCCCAAGGGGGTGCGGCGCAATGCGCCGATGCCGGAACAAACCGCTTTCGCCGAGCGGATGCGCGCGATGATCTACGGCCTGAAGCCGGGCGCTCGCGCGCTGCTGCCAGGGCCGCTGTATCATTCCGCGCCGAATTCGTTTGGCTTGCGCGCTGGCCGCCTCGGCGGCGCGCTGGTGCTGATGCCGCGGTTCGATCCGGAGCAATTTATGCGGCTGATCGAGGTGCAAAAGATCGACACCATCTTCATGGTGCCGACCATGTTCATCCGGTTGATGAAGCTGCCGGAACAGACGCGGCGAAAATACGACATGTCCTCGCTGCGTCATGTGATCCATGCCGCAGCACCATGCCCTGCCGACATCAAGCGGGCGATGATCGAGTGGTGGGGGCCGGTGATCTACGAATTTTACGGCAGCACCGAATCGGGTGCGGTCACCTTTGCCAATTCCGAGGATGCACTGAAGAAGCCCGGCACTGTCGGCAAGATTGCGCCGGGCGCGGAGCTTCGTTTTGTCGGCGACGACGGAAGAATTCTGCCCCAGGGCGAGATCGGCGAGATTTACTCGCGCATCGCGGCCAATCCGGATTTTACTTATCACAACAAGCCGGAGAAACGCGCCGAGATCGAACGCGACGGCTTCATCACCTCCGGCGATGTCGGCTATATCGACGAAGACGGCTATGTCTTCATCTGTGATCGCAAGCGCGACATGGTGATCTCGGGCGGCGTCAACATCTATCCCGCCGAAATCGAGGCCGCCCTGCACGCGATCCCCGGTGTCCACGACTGCGCGGTGTTCGGCATTCCCGACGAGGAATTCGGCGAAGCGCTGATGGCGGTGGTGGAACCGCAAGCAGGCGTGACGCTGGATGTCGCTGACATCCGCGCGCAACTGAAAACCTCGCTCGCCGACTACAAGGTGCCAAAACACGTCGAAATCCAGACCCAACTGCCGCGCGAGGATTCCGGCAAGATTTTCAAGCGGCGCTTGCGCGATCCCTATTGGGAACGCGCAGGGCGGCGGATTTAGAGGTTTACTAGTTGACCGCCGTCGTCCCGGCCAAGCGAGCGGAGCGAGCGCGCGCCGGGACCCATACGCCGTGCCCTCTCGGTTTTGCGCGGGGTAGCGGGCCTTGCAAAATGCAAAGGCGGTGGT
>VAZH01000327.1 GCA_005884465.1 Alphaproteobacteria bacterium
TTGCAGGCTGGCCCACATTTCTAGATCGCGCTCCGCGGTCCAGATCACGGGATCATCGATCCCCGAGGCTTCGTCGAAGGCCCGCGAGACATTGAACGGCAGGCAGTGTTCGTAGATTGCAAAACTCGAAAATTTCGGGTCCATCACCTCGCGCGTCGCCGCCATGGTCTCCTTGAGGTTACGGCCCTTGGCGACCGCCGATTCCGCCGCGCCATAGAGCGTGGTGACGAAATCGCGCGTCATCGCGATGGCGTCGCGCCCGGTTGCAATACCCTTGAGGGCGTCGCCGCGCCCCGGCGCGATCGCCTTGGGATTGAAGGCGCGAATTTCGTTCAGCGTCATCGGCCATTCGCGCAAATGCGCGTCGCCGCAATAGCAGGCGGAATGATATTCGATCAGGTCGCCGGAAAACATCACTTCCGCATCCGGTACCCACGCGACGATGTCGCCGGAGGTATGTCCGGCGCCGAGCGCCATCAAGCGCACTTCGCGTTTTCCAAGATAAATCGACATCTCGGTTTCAAAGGTCAGCGTCGGCCAGGTCAGGCCCGGGATGCTCTGGGTATCCTGGAACAGCCGGGGAAAGCGGCCGTATTCGGAGTCCCAATCCTGCTGGCCGCGCTCCTCGATCAGCCGATAGGTTTCCTCGGATGCGATAATTCCCTGTGCCTTGTAGGCGGAAGCCCCGAGCACCCGCACCGCGTGATAATGCGACAACACTACATATTTGATCGGCTTGTCGGTGACGGTTCGTACCCGCTCGATCACTTTGTTTGCCATGGCGGGCGTCGCCTGCGCGTCGAACACGATGCAGCCATCGTCGCCGACGATGACAGCCGAATTGGGATCGCCCTCCGCAGTGAAGGCATAAAGATCGGTGCCGATCTCGGAGAACGTGACTCTCTTCTCCGCCAGATCTGCAGTGGACGCGAAACCCTTCGCCATCAATTCCTCTTGCGTTACTGTTGTTGTTGTTGCTGCTGGCCGGCCGCCACCATCCGCCGCTGCGCCAGCGCGATCGCCTCGCGCAGCACGTCGAGATCGCCGATGTGATTGGCAAGAATCAAAACCAGCGCCGCGTCGAGGTCGGCGCTTTCCTCATCAGTCAGTCCGCGATGTGCCTCGACGATCGCGCGAAATGCATCATCCGGCTTGGCAAAATTCGAGCTGGTGGACAATGCCATGATCGAAAACCTCAGTTGATGCCGGCCGCGCGCGCCAGCGCGCCCTCGAGGGCCGATCGTGTCGGCTGCCGGAAGCGCGCGGCAACATAGCCATCAGGCCGCAGCAGATAGGCCGTGCCCGGCTCGGCATCGTAGCGTGAGCGGACGAGGCCTTCGCAGTCGGAAAAACCATCATGGCCGCCGATGCGGATCGCCCCCAAGCCTTCCCCAGCATCGACCGCCGCGCCATTGGCAAACTCAAGCAGCGTGAACCGCGTTCCCGCTTTGATGAAAGCATCGATCAGATAGGTGGAGGTGCCGCCGCGCCCGGCGATCGGCGCGTCAAGCATGGAAGCGCCGGGCGGCGGGCCGCCGCGCCATGCATCGCAATCGGCGCTCGAAAGCGGCGAGTCATAGATCGAGGGAACCGAGAGCCGTCCGCCATTGATCATGCGCTTGCCGAATTCCGTTTCCCTGGCCAGCGACAGCACCGCCTGCCGCAAGCGCGCTTCCTGGCGCGAACCAGGCGCCATGAAATCGGTCGAGCGGGTCGATTCGCGGATATTCTCGTCGGCTGCAGCGCTGCGCTCGACATGATAGCTCTCCAGCAATGCCTCCGGCGATATCCTCTTCAGCACGCGATCCAGTTTCCACGCCAGGTTCTCGGCATCTTCCAGACCGGAATTGGCGCCACGGGCGCCGAACGGCGAGACCTGATGCGCCGCGTCGCCGGCAAAGATCACGCGGCCGTGAATGAATTTGTCCATCCGGCGGCACTGGAATTTGTAAAGCGAGATCCACTCGAAATCGAATTTTTCGTGCCCGAGCATGCGCGCGATCCGCGGCCGCACGTTTTCCGGCCGCTTCTCGACCGCAGGATCGGCATCCGGATGGAGCTGCAGATCGATCCGCCAGATGTCGTCCGGCTGCTTGTGCAACAGCGCCGATCGCCCGGCGTGAAACGGCGGGTCGAACCAGAACCAGCGCTCGGTCGGAAATTCCGCCGTCATCTTGACGTCGGCAATCAGAAATTGATCCTCGAATACTTGTCCCTTGAATTCGGCGCCCACCATTTGCCGCAGCGACGATCGCGCGCCGTCGCAGGCGACGACATAGCTTGCGCGCATCCGATACGACCCGTCCGGCGTCTCGATCGTTACCACGACATGGTCGTTACGTGGCTCCAATCCGATCACCTTGTTGCGCCAGCGCAGGTCGACTGCGGACAACTCCTGCACCCGGTCCACCAGATAGGCTTCGGCATGGAATTGCTGGAGGTTGATGAACGCGGGCCGCTTGTGCCCCTGTTCCGGCAGCAGGTTGAATTGATAAAGTAACGACGCACCGTGAAAAATTCTGCCGACGCTCCACACCACGCCCTTGTCCACCATGCGGCTGCCGACGCCGAGCCGGTCCCAGTACTCCAGCGAGCGCTTGGAAAAACAGATCGCGCGCGAGCCCTCGCCGATCCGGTCGGCGTCGTCGAGCAGCACGACAGGTTGGCCGCGCTGCGCCAGATCGATCGCGAGCGACAACCCAACCGGCCCGGCGCCGACCACGACGACGAGATGTTCAGCCAAGTCGGCGCCGGTGCGATCCTGATCGGGGTGGCGGCGGTAGCCGAACTGGGTTTTGGACTGCGCCATGCACTCAAACCTTGCTCTGGCCAAGGGACCTCGTCCCCGCTAAGATAGTCGCATCTGCAACTATCTAAACGCCTCTGACGGTGCGCCGTCAACTCAAATTGGAGCGATTTTTGCCAAAAGCGTTTTCAGGCCAGGGAGCCACCGGCCGGCGCGACGAAAACGCGTCCGACAAAGGCTCCAGCCTCGACCTGTTCAGGTTCGTGCCGTTCCGGCTGAACCGGCTGGCGGCCGAGGTTTCGGCGGCGCTGTCGGGCGAATATCAGGAACGCTACGGGCTCGACATTCCGGAATGGCGCGTGCTGGCGACGCTCGGCTTCCGCAACGATGCGTGCAGCGCGCAATACATTGCGCATTGCACCCGAACCCACAAATCCACCATCAGCCGCGCGGTCACGGCGCTGATGACGCGGCAACTGGTGGAACGCGTCGAGAATGAAGACGACCGCCGCGAGTTCCAGCTGCGCATGACACGAAAGGGCAAGGCGCTGTACGAGGAGCTGATCCCGCGGCTGAAGCGCAGGGAGCAGCAGATCCTTTCCTGCCTCTCCGCGCAGGAGCGCAAGGATTTTGCGATTATGCTCGGCAAGATCGAAAAAAGCCTCGGTCTCGTGCAGACCAGCAGGGAAGCGGACAAAACAGGCGCGTATTGAAAATTGGTTTCGTCGTGCCCGGCCTTGTGCCGGCATCGACGTTCTTGCTGCGGGTTGCGAAGTAGGAAGACGTGGATGGCCGGGACAAGCCCGGCCATGACGACTCTTGCCGATGGGAGCATCTACCTCAGACTGGCCATTCCGGGATGGTCCGAAAGGACCAGGCCTCAGATGTGCAATTCCACATCGGGGAATCTCGAGATTTCGGGTTCGCTCGCGAAGCCTGTCATCGGGCCGGCCAGCGGCCGGACCCGTTGGCTCGCGCCCCGGAATGACGGAATAGGGTTTATTTCGCAAACGAGCGCGATGGTTGCAGGTGCAATGCATAGGCATCGACCTCGTCGCTGGCGCGCGGATAGATCTCGGTCACGATCGGATCGTGCCCGGGAATGACGCGGTCGGAATGGCCGGCCAAACGCGCCACGATGTTCCAGCCCTCGAACATGTCGCCGAGGTTATAGAGAATCGGAAACGGGCTCTTGCGATGCATGTTGGCGTAATAGTGCGAAGCGTCGGACGCCAGCACCACCGGGCCCCGCGCGGTCTCAACCCGCACCACCTGCAGGCCATCGGAATGGCCGCCGACGCGATGCAGCGTCACGCCGGGCGCCACCTCGCCGTCGCCGGCGTGAAAGGTCACCCGCTCGCTGAAGACGTGGCGGACCATCAGCGTGACATGCTCCACCGAGAAAGGATGACGCAGCACGCCGTGGCACATGCAGCGCCCGGTGGCGTAGCTCATCTCGCGGTCCTGCAGATGAAATCGCGCATTGGGAAACAGCTCGAGATTGCCGGCGTGGTCATAGTGCAGATGGGTGACCACGACATCCCTGATGGCTTCGGCGCGGACGCCGAAGCGCGCCAGCGCCTCGACCGGATTAAGCGTGAGCTTGCGGTTGCGCGCTTGCGCCTCTGCCGCGTTGAAGCCGGTGTCGACCAGAATATCGCGGCCGTAGCCTCGGATCAGCCAGACGAAGTAGTCGAGGTCTTGCGCGGAGGTCTCATGCGGATCGGGCAGCAGGTGATTCATGTGGGGCGTTCGCCGCGACATCGTCGCATAGCGAATGGCGTAGATTTCGTAGGCGTTTTCCATCGGTTCACTCTTCCCGGATGCGCGATTGGCCGATGTCGGCACCAAGACACCGTCATC
This sequence comes from Alphaproteobacteria bacterium, assembly GCA_005884465.1. Classification (GTDB taxonomy): domain Bacteria; phylum Pseudomonadota; class Alphaproteobacteria; order Rhizobiales; family Xanthobacteraceae; genus Bradyrhizobium. Next base: position 4,610 of record VAZH01000327.1, read on the forward strand.
GGCAAAGGTCAAACGTGCCTGGCCGTCTGCTTTGAGCAGGGCCCTTTTGCTATGTGAGAGGCGTCACAGGCTTGTTGCCCGCCAAGGGAACCCCTTTCCCTCGCGTGTCAGTTTATTGCGGTGAATTGTCGCGATTACCGGCGGCTTTGCAAACAGTTGACAGGGCTTGCCGACCCGGTTTGATAATGCGGTTTTCGTAGAGTAAGGTCGCCGAGGCGCAAGCTGGAATCGGCGCCCCGTTGGTTGGACCGCCGTGGAATGATAATTCGCCTCGCACTGCTTGTGATCTTTGTGTTGTCGGTTACCCCGATCATCCCGTCCGCCGCTGCGGGCGCCGATCGATTTGCGCTTGTGATCGGCAATGCGAAATATCCCGACGCCGAAGCGCCGCTCAAGGAGCCGATCAACGACGCCCGTGACATTGCCGAAGAACTCAAGCGCGACGGCTTCAACGTCGAGATCGGAGAAAACCTGACCGGCGACGCGATGCGCCGCGCCTTCGAGCGCCTCTACGGACGCGTCAAGCCCGGCTCTGTCGCGCTGATTTTCTTTAGCGGATTTGGCGTCCAGTCCAGCCGTCAAAGCTACATGATCCCGGTCGACGCACAGATCTGGATCGAAGCGGATGTTCGCCGCGATGGTTTCAGCCTGGAGACGGTACTGGGGGAAATCAACAGCCGCGGCGCAGGCGTCAAGATCGCCCTGATCGATGCCTCCAGACGCAATCCGTTCGAGCGCCGCTTCCGCAGTTTTTCCGCAGGCCTGGCGCCGGTGATTGCGCCGAACGGAACGCTGGTGATGTATTCGGCGGCGCTCTCTTCCGTCATCTCCGACAATGGCCGCGATCACAGCCTGTTCGTGCAGGAGTTGCTCAAGGAAATCCGCGTTCCCGACCTGATGGCCGAAGAGACGCTTAATCGGACCCGGGTCGGCGTCACCCGCGCATCCCGCAGCGAGCAGGTGCCGTGGATTTCGTCCTCCCTGGCCGAGGATTTTTCGTTTATCCCAGGCGCGGGCGGATCGCGACCTTCCGCTCCCGGTCCGGTGGCGACGCTTCCCCCACCCTCCGAACCGCCGCCGCCTCCGCGCGTTGATCCGTTGCCGCCGCCCCCAAAGCCGGTCGAAGTCTCGATTCCCCCTCCTGAAAAACCGGCCGACAAGCCGGCGGACAAGAATGACGGATCGACGCCGGTGGCGCTTGCCGATGACCCGCTCATCAAAAGCCTGACCGCCAAGCTCACGGACAATCCGGACGACGCCAGCGCGCTCTATCGGCGCGGACAGGTCTATGCCAGCAAGGGGGCGTATAACCTTGCCATCAAGGACTTCGATAGCTCGATCAGACTGAACCCCAAGGACGTGGAAGCCTTCAACAATCGCTGCTGGGCGCGCACCGTGATCGGCGACCTGAAGGCGGCATTGAAGGATTGCAACGAGGCGCTTCGGTTGCGACCGAACTTCGTCGATGCCCTCGACAGCCGCGGCCTCGTCAACCTGAAGAGCGGACAGACCAAAAATGCGATTGCCGATTTCGACGCGGCCCTGAAGATCAATCCGAGACTGACGTCCTCGCTGTACGGGCGTGGCCTCGCCAAACAGCGCAGCGGGGCCGTCTCGGAGGGTGAACTGGATATCACCAATGCCAAGGCCATGGACCCGAATATTGCTAAGGAATTCGCCAGTTACGGGGTAAATTGACAATAATTTGAGTGGGGCGCCGGCACTTGCTCGAACCCCGGGACAGGCGCCGGACACAAACGGAAAGTGGCTGAAACTACGAAGCACCAGCTCGCGGCCGTTCCGTCCGGAAGCTTATTCGCAAATTGATTGGAACCGCGCGGGCAGCGCAGGAGGACTGGCAATGTCGAAAATATCTGGAAGGAGAAGTCTCACCGCGATCCTTTCGCTTCTGACGCTTGGCGCCGCGCTTTCATTTGGCCTGGGCAAAGCCGTTGCCGCCGACGATGTCACCGAGGATCAGATCGTCCGGGCGCTTGCGCCCAAGAAACCCCTGACCAGAGGCCTGTCGTCGGGTCCTCAGGCCGATCCGGCGGCGATCGCCGCGGAAGGCCGTTTTGTTCAGACCATCCGCGGCCGCGCCACGCGCTCGCTCTCGAGCAGCGAGCGCGAAGAAATCGCCACCATCGCCAAGGACAAGCCGAATATCGATCTGGAAATCAACTTCGATTACAATTCAGCCGATATCAGCAAAAAATCACTGCCCTCGGTTCAGGCGCTCGGGAAAGCGCTTACCAATCCCGATTTGAAGGGCTCGACCTTCGTTGTCGCGGGCCATACCGACGCTGTCGGCAGCGACCCCTATAACCAGGATCTGTCGGAGCGGCGCGCGGACTCGGTCAAGCGCTATCTGGTCGAAAAGTACGGAATTCCCGGCGCTGACCTCGTGACCGTCGGATACGGCGAGACCAAGCTCAAGGACCCGAAGAACCCGACCTCGGAAGTCAACCGCCGCGTGCAAGTCGTCAACATGGCGAACAAGACCACCGCCTCCAAGTGAATGGTGGTCAGGCTCCGCCGTTTCGTTCGTGATGCCCGGCCTTATGCCGGGCATCCACGTCTTAGCGCGCCAAAGCAAGAAAGACGTGGATGGCCGGGACGAAGCCCGGCCATGACGGAGAAGCGACAGGATGAACGGGATGGTTTCAGGGTGTCGCCTCGATCTAGTATCATCCTGCTCGCTACCGTCCTGCCAATTTAGCTCTGGATTGATCCGGCGATGATGCTCTCCGAATACCTCAAGCCTGCGTTGGGAGTGGTGGTCGCGGCAGCGCTGGTGGGCGGATGGTATTGGTTTGAGCATCGCCCGCGGCCCGAGGAGAAGGAAACGCCCAGCAACGCTCTGGTCATTGTGACGAAATCCAGGGGCAATGCGTGTTTCTCCGACCTGGTGCGGGTCACCGGATTCATCGTGCCGCGCAGGGAAGCGGTTGTTGGGGTCGATCAGGAAGGATTCAAGGTTTCCGATGTTCTGGTCCGGGAAGGCGAAACGGTCACCGAAAATCAGGAGCTGGCCCGGTTGACGCCGCCTCCGGCGCAGCCCGGCGCCGGCGCAAGGCCATCCGCGCCGACGTCGTTGCGCGCGCCGGCTGCCGGTCTCGTCACCGAGGTCAAGACCATCGTCGGAGCGCCGGCCTCGCCACAGGCCGGGCCGATGTTTCGGATTTCCGTCAACAACGAGATCGAGCTGGATGCCGAAGTGCCGGCGGTCCATATGCTGAAACTCAATCCAGGCGCGACGGCGCGGATAAGCCGGGATAATGCGCCTGATCTGGTGGGACGCGTCAGGCTGGTTTCGCCGCAAATCGATCGCACCACCCAGCTCGGCCATATCAGGATATCGTTGACCAATAATCCCTCACTCAAGGTCGGCATGTTTGCCCGCGCCAACATCGACGCCAAGCGCAGCTGCGGCGTGGCCGTTCCACGCACCGCCATTGACCATCTGACCGTTCAAGTGGTCAAAGGTAATACCGTTGAGACGCGAAGGGTTCGGACTGGACTGGTATCCGATACCGATATCGAAATCCTTGAAGGCCTCGCCGAGGGCGAAATCGTCGTGGCCGACGCTGGCTCTTCGCTGCATGACGGCGACCAGATCAAGACCATGTTCGCCGAGGAACTCGATCGAGCGCGGGTACGCTGATGGCTCTCAATATCTCGGCATGGTCGATCCGAAATCCGCTGCCTTCCGTCGTGTTTTCGATCATCCTTTTGGTGCTGGGCTGGGTCAGTTTCACCAAGCTTGCGGTGACGCGGCTGCCCAGCGCCGACATTCCGGTGATCTCGGTCGCGGTATCGCAGTTCGGCGCCGCCCCGGCCGAGCTTGAATCGCAAGTTACAAAAACCATCGAAGACGGCGTCTCGGGCGTCGAGGGCGTGCGGCACATTTCATCCTCGATCACCGACGGACTGTCGCTGACCACGATCCAGTTCGCGCTTGAGACCAACACCGACCGGGCGCTCAATGACGTCAAGGACGCCGTCACAAGGGTGCGCGCCAACCTGCCGCAAAACGTCAACGAGCCGCTGATCCAGCGCGTCGACGTCATCGGCCTACCGATCGTTACCTATGCCGCGATCTCGCCAGGCAAGACGCCGGAGCAACTGTCCTACTTCGTCGACGACGTCGTCAAACGCGCATTGCAGGGTGTGCGCGGCGTCGCCCAGGTCGAGCGCATCGGCGGTGTCGAGCGCGAGATTCTCGTCTCGCTCGACCCCGACCGGCTGCAGGCCGCGGGGCTGACCGCCGTCAATGTCAGCCAAAGCCTGCGCGGCACCAATGTCGACCTCGCCGGCGGCCGCGCCGAGATCGGCAAGAACGATCAGGCGATCCGGACGCTGGCCGGCGCCAAGACGCTCAATGATCTCGCGGGAACGATGATTCCGCTGTTCGGCGGCGGCGAGGTTCGTCTCGACGATCTCGGCACCGTCACCGACACCATCGCCGACCGCCGCACCTTCGCACGCTTCAACGGCGAACCCGTGGTGGCGCTCGGCATCAAGCGCTCCAAGGGCGCCAGCGACGTCGTGGTCGCAGCAGCCGTGCAGAAGCGTATCGACGTGCTGAAGGTCGCCTATCCCGATGTCGATTTGAAACTGATCGACACGTCGGTGGAGTTCACAAAAGGCAATTATGAAGCCGCGATCTCGACGCTGTTCGAAGGCGCTATTCTCGCCGTCATCGTCGTGCTTTTGTTCCTGCGCGATATCAGAGCGACGATCATCGCCGCGATCTCGCTGCCGCTGTCGATCTTCCCGGCATTCTGGGCGATGGACCTTCTTGGTTTCTCGCTCAACCTCGTCAGCTTCCTCGCCATCACGCTGTCGACCGGTATTCTGGTCGACGACGCCATCGTCGAGATTGAGAACATCGTGCGCCACATGCGGATGGGCAAGTCGCCCTACCGTGCCGCGCTGGAGGCCGCCGACGAAATCGGGCTGGCCGTCATCGCGATCTCGCTGACCATCATCGCGATCTTCGCGCCCGCAAGCTTCATGTCCGGCATCGCCGGTCAATTCTTCAAGCAATTCGGCATTACGGTTTCGGTGCAGGTGTTCTTCTCGCTATTGGCTGCGCGCTTCGTCACGCCGGTGCTGGCGGCCTATTTCCTGAAGGATCATCCGCACGACGATCCACCGCCGGGGCGCGTCCTGCAGGGTTACACAAAGCTGGTGACGTGGTCGGTCCGGCATTACTTGATCACCGTTCTGATCGGCTTCGGAATCTTCGCCGCCTCGATCTGGAGCATTACGCTGTTGCCGCAAGGCTTCCTGCCGGCGCAGGACACCGCGCGTTCGCTGTTGGCGATGGAGCTGCCGCCCGGCTCCCAGCTTGCCTTCACCGAGAAGACCACCGAGGAAATCGTTTCGCG
>VAZH01000248.1 GCA_005884465.1 Alphaproteobacteria bacterium
CCCGGGCCGTTGTCGTGCCGAACGCTTAAGCCGCAGCCGCCTTGGCGGCGGTCGGAACGGACGCGATCGTCTTCAGGATCTGCGAAGCGATCTGGTAGGGGTCGCCCTGCGAGTTCGGGCGGCGATCTTCCAGATAGCCCTTGTAGCCGTTATTGACGAAGGAGTGCGGCACGCGGATCGAGGCGCCGCGGTCCGCGACACCGTAGGTGAACTCGGTGATCGCAGCGGTCTCGTGCTTGCCGGTCAGGCGCATGTGATTATCCGGCCCATAGACCGCGATGTGATCTTCGCGGGCGGCTTCGAACGCCTTCATCAGATTGTCGAAATATTCCTTGCCGCCGACCTCGCGCATATTTTTGGTCGAGAAGTTGGCGTGCATGCCGGAGCCGTTCCAGTCGGTGTCGCCGAGCGGCTTGCAGTGGAATTCGATATCGACGCCGTACTTCTCGGTCAGCCGCAGCATCAGATAGCGGGCCATCCACATTTCGTCGGCAGCGCGCTTGGAGCCCTTGCCAAAAATCTGGAATTCCCACTGGCCCTTGGCGACTTCGGCGTTGATGCCTTCGTGGTTGATGCCGGCGGCGAGGCAGAGGTCGAGATGCTCGTCCACCATCTTGCGCGCGACGTCGCCGACATTCTTGTAGCCGACGCCGGTGTAATAGGGTCCCTGCGGCGCCGGGTAGCCGCTTGACGGGAAGCCGAGCGGACGGCCGTCCTTGTAGAAGAAATATTCCTGCTCAAAGCCAAACCAGGCGCCTTCATCGTCGAGAATGGTAGCGCGCTTGTTCGAGGGGTGCGGGGTCTTGCCGTCGGGCATCATGACTTCGCACATCACCAGCGCGCCGTTGGAGCGCGCGCCGTCGGGATAGATCGCGACCGGCTTGAGCACGCAATCGGAATTATGGCCCTCGGCCTGCAGGGTCGAGCTTCCGTCGAAGCCCCATAGCGGAAGCTGCTCCAGCGTCGGAAATGAATCGAATTCCTTGATCTGCGTTTTGCCGCGTAGATTCGGCGTCGGCGTGTATCCGTCGAGCCAGATATACTCGAGCTTATACTTGGTCATTGAGGTCTCTCATGAGTTGATGATGCGAAAGAGTGGGAACCGAAGCTGATTGGTCACCACAAGCGTACCCGGCCACCATCGGCCAGGCGTTACCAAGCAATTAAAGTGCCAAAACGCTGCATTGCGGAACGCCCCGAGCGGGGGAAATCCCCTCCGGCTGGCGGTCGGGCGGTCCATTCAAGGTGCGGCAAAGCCGCGCGGTTTGCGGTGGCGGCGAGCTGGCGCTTACGCCTGATTCCACGGCAGTCCGCGTCCTGATCTGCGGTCCCGATGAAAGCTGCGTCATTCGCCCGCAACATTCACAAACAAAGCCGGCCCCTCTCCGCAACCTTGGCAATAGCCCAGGCGTTAGCCAGTCAGCGGCTGCTTCCCAGCGAGCAAAGACAAAATTGCCCATAATTTATACAGCGAATGATTTTGTTTTGATCAGGTTGCACGGACGGAGAGCAGGGACGATATCGATTTCAGTAACCGGTCGAGAACGAGTCGGGCGCAACATAAGTCCAAACGCCGCGACGAGAGGGTCGCAACACAAGTCGCGGCACAAGGAGAGACGATAATGAATCCGGGTTTGAATCACGGGTCTGCAAAGATCTACCAATTCCCTGTCGGGGGCCGCTCGGCCACTGACCGACGCCGCTACGAGGAGACCAGGAGCGCTACCGATCCTGCTTCGTCACGCGTGAGCGAAGTTGCATGCAGTGACGCCTGGTATCACGAGGCGGCAATCCAGGAATCCAAGCCGGTGCGGGAGCGCTGATGCCTTCAGCACCCCCGATGCCGCCGCGTTGCGCTCCTCTGGCGCAATATCAAATGGGATGAAAGGGTCGAAGAGGTTTCGGCCCTTTTTCATATCTGCTCGCAGGCCGTCGCCGGCCGCTTGCCGTGCTTGACCGTGGTGCCTGCCCTGGTGATTTTCAACGTGACGCCGCCGCCCGAGTAACGTGAGCCGGACAGTGCAAAGCGCTTGCCAAGCGTCACGGCCTTTCCATCGATCTGCAGATGGGCACGCCGGTCGGATCGGAAAAATCCGACGATGAACTGCGAGCCGTCGGCGCAGCGATAGTTCTGGAACGTCTGCGCGAAGGCGGGTGATGAGGCGCTTGCAAGTCCCGCTGCAAGTGTTGCGGCACCGAAACTAATGATGGCTTTGCACCAATTCATGTTGGCCCCCTTTGAACGGCGAATATAGACCAGAGCCACCCGCTCAAGCGATATGCCTTCCCGTCATTTCTCCGCCGCAGAGGATGGCTTAAGCTGACGCCATGCCAGACGCACCTGCCCGCCACCTCAATCTCGCCGGCGCCAGCAATTTCCGCGACCTCGGGGGCTATCCCGCCAAGGATGGCCGCAGGGTCCGCTGGCGACAGATCTTCCGTTCCAACCATCTTGGCCATCTGACGGACGACGATATCGCAGTCGTGCGCGGCCTCGGCGTCAGAAGCGCGTTAGATTTTCGTGGGCTGGAGGAGCGCGCTGAGGCGCTCTGCGGCATGAACGACGTCACCGTGCATTCGCTGCCGGTCGAACCCACGGTGGTGGCAGCGCTGCGCGCCATCGCCGCCGCCGGAACGCCATTGTCGACGGTCGCCGCCGTCGAAGTCATGCGCGATTCTTACCGCAACTATGTGCAGGAAAATACGCAGCTTTTCCGCGCGCTGTTCGCTCTTCTGCTTGAGGACCGCGCGCCGCTGGTGATTCATTGCACCGCCGGCAAGGATCGCACCGGTTTCGCCTGCGCGCTGATCCTGCATTCGCTCGGCGTGCCCGATGACCTGATTGCCGAGGATTATCTGCTCACCAACCGCTTCTACCGGCGTGATCCATCCGCCAGCAGCGATCTTCCCGATGACGTCAAGCAGGTGCTCGGGTCGGTACAGCTATCGTTTCTGGCTGCGGCGTTCGAGGCCATCGATGCCGACTATGGAGATCTCGAAAACTACCTCCGCGACGGCCTCGGTCTCGGCGCCGCCGAGCGCGAAGCCCTTGCCGCGCGCTATCTCGAGGCCTGACTTAATCCGCTCTGACCCGCTGCATCGACACAATCCGCGCCGCCGGCTTGCCGTGTTTCGCGTACGATATCGATCTGAACTTTGTAGGTCGAAGCTCGTTTCTCCCTTCGGCACATAAAGCATTGCGCTAAGCGCGCGTGGCCGCTTGCGTCGAGTTTTACCGGCAAATCCTCGCGCACGCGGAAGGAGTTGCTTTCGCGCTTTTTCGGCGGCAGCTTTGCCTTCATCGCAGGCTCGACAAGTGCGCGCAGATCGAGCGTCGTGGCCGTTGCGCCTTCAAGCAAGTAATAGACGAGCGAATCGGTGTCCCAGCGGCTATTCGCCGCCTCGATGCGCCAAACGAACGCGTACCCCTTCGATGGCAAGGTGCTGTCGGCGAGACGCGCAACGCGCCCTTGCCCTCGCCACAGACGAGGCCTCCAAACTGATCGGCGATGCAGGCGTCCGCGCGCACTGGGGCCGTTTGCGCAACGTACAATGCAACGAGAATGACCGCGAATGTCAGGGTTCTGCGCACGGCCCCGATCCCAGCTGCCGGCCGGCCATGCCGTAAAGCAAGGCGTGCCGGAGTTTGGAAAGCCGGCCCCACCGTGGACGCGGCTTCGCGGTGACCTACTAGGCCGCCGCCTCCATTTCAGCATCGAGGTCCGCGATGACGTCCTCGAATGCCGAGATCGCCTGCTGAACCACAGCGATCTGCATCAATTCCAAATCACTGACCGGGCCGTGGCGATTTTGCAGGGCCACAACCAAATCCCGCCGCTGCTCCTTGAGCTGGACAAGCGGCAAACCGTGGTCAGGCAGATGTCTCATCATGGTGGCTCCCACCGCTTGGATCGGACGATCGTGAGGTATAGTGGCGTGGTTCTGCCGTTGGCTTACAAAACTCCGGCAAATTTTAACGAATTGGCCCCTGCGTCTGCGGCCTAGATCTATGCAGTTTCGGCAGGAGCCTTGATGATCGCCTCATAGAGCGCCCGCGTGATGCAGTTGGTGGCCCAATCGCTCATATGGAGGTGATTGGGATCGTCCCGGCGGATCAACTCCTCCATCGCAATGCCGTCTTCAAGATTCTAGCGCTGCATCAGCGCAAATCGGCGAAACACGTTGATACCAAGCTTTTTCGGCCGCGGCCGATATCCGCGCCACCATGTCGATGGCGAACCTCTTTTTCTCGTCGGGAACCACCACGGCCGTCGCATATTGCAGGTCCATCAGCACCACGTCGGTCGGAAGACTTGCAAGCCAATCAAGACCGGTTGCGATCGATCCGGCGACGTCGTCGAAATTGAACTCTTCCTTACGGAATACCGCGTTT
>VAZH01000249.1 GCA_005884465.1 Alphaproteobacteria bacterium
CAGCGGCTGGTGAAGGCTAAGGATATTGCGGCCGATCCGCTCCGCGCTGATCTGACAAAACAGTTGCGCATGGGCAAGAGCGGCATGATCGAGGCCGGCGGCAAGAAACTGTTTCTCAATGTCTATGCGCCGACCGCAAAGCTCGTCATCGTCGGCGCGGTCCATATCAGCCAGGCGCTGGCGCCGCTGGCGCGCTCGCTGGACTATGACGTCACCGTCGTGGATCCGCGCACCGCGTTTGCCAGCCCCGAGCGATTCCCGGATGTGCCGCTGATCGCTGAATGGCCCGACGTGGCCCTGCCGCCGCTCAATATCGATCATTACACGGCGTTTGTGGCGCTGACCCACGATCCCAAGATCGACGATCCGGCGCTGCTGCACGCGTTCGAACGCGGCTGCTTCTATATCGGCGCGCTGGGCTCGCGAAAGACCCACGCCAAGCGCGGCGAACGCCTGAAGGCGCAGGGCGCAAAGGATAGCGACATCGCGCGCATTCACGCCCCGATCGGCCTGCCGATCGGCGCGGTGTCGCCGTCCGAGATCGCGGTCGCGATCATGGCCGAGATCACCGCGCAGCTGCGGTTGCCGAAAGAAAAAGAAGAAGCGGCATGAAGTTCGGTCCTGCCAGTCCGATGGAGGCGATCGGCGGCGTCACCGTTCACACGCTCCGCCAGGGATCGCTGGTGCTGAAGAAAGGCACCACGATCGGCCCTGCCGAGATCGAGGCGCTCACCAGCGCCGGGGTCAAGGAAATCGTCGTGGTGCGGCTCGAACAGGGCGACGTCTCGGAAGACGTCGCGGCGGCGAGCATCGCGCAAGCCGTTGCCGGCGAGGGCATCCATGTCGAGCGCGCCTTTACCGGGCGCGCCAACCTGTTCGCGGCCAAGCCCGGCGTGCTGGTGGTGGATCGCACGAAGGTTGACCGCATCAACGGCGTCGATGAAGCCATCACCTTCGCAACCCTTGCCGCCTACAAGCCGGTGGTCGAAGGCGAGATGGTCGCGACGGTCAAGCTTATTCCGTTCGGGGTCGAAGGCAGGCTGCGCGACGCCGCGGTGGCCGCGGCAGCCGGCGGCGCGTTGCGGATCGCGCCCTATGTCATCAAGCGCGTCGGCGTCGTCTCGACCTTGCTGCCGGGGCTGGCGCCGAAGGTGGTGGAGAAGACTTTGCGGGTGACGTCGGAGCGGTTGGCTCCCACCGGCGCCGCCATCATCGCCGAGCGCCGCGTGCCGCATGATGAGGCGGCGCTGTCGGCCGCGATCAAGGAATTGCTTGGTCTCGGCGCGGAGCTCGTGATCGTATTCGGTGCGTCCGCGATTGCCGACCGGCGCGACGTGATTCCGGCGGCGATCGCAGGCGTCGGCGGCGTCATCGAGCATTTCGGCATGCCGGTCGATCCCGGAAACCTGCTGCTGATCGGCAATGCCGATGGCGTGCCGGTGCTGGGCGCGCCGGGCTGCGCGCGCTCCCCGGTCGAGAACGGTTTTGATTGGGTGCTGATGCGTTTGTTGGCAGGCCTCAAGGTCACGCGAACTGAACTCACGGGCATGGGTGTTGGTGGGCTATTGATGGAGATCGTGACGCGGCCGCAGCCGCGCGAGAGTCTTGCCGCCGACAGTAACCGCAATGTCGCGGCGGTCATTCTCGCGGCCGGGCGCTCGACCCGGATGGGCGGTCCCAACAAGCTGTTGGCCGAACTCGGCGGCAAGACGCTGGTCCGGATCGTGACCGAACAGGCGCTCGCCTCGAAAGCGTCTGACGTGATTGTCGTCACCGGTCACCAGGCCGAAGAGGTCCAGAAAGCATTGCAGGGCCTGAAAGTAAGATTCGTGCACAATCCGGATTTCGCCGAAGGTCTCGCCAGCTCCGTCAAGGCCGGCATCGCGGCGGTGCCCGAAAATGCCGACGGCGCGGTGATCTGTCTTGGCGACATGCCACTGATTGATGCGCATCTAATCGATCGGCTGATCGAAGCCTTTGCGCCGGATCGCGGCAACCTGATTGCGGTGCCGGTGAGCGATGGCCGGCGCGGCAATCCGGTGCTGTGGTCGCGCCGCTTCTTCCACGAGTTGATGACGCTTGATGGCGATATCGGTGCCCGCCATCTGATTGCGAAACATAGTGAGGCGGTGGCGGAGGTCCCGGTGGAAGGTCACGGCGCTTTTCTCGATATCGACACCCCGCAGGCGCTCGAGGCCGCACGCAGCAGCGGCAAGAGTTAGTTTATTTGTCATTCCGGGGCGCGTCGAAGACGCGAACCCGGAATCTCGAGATTCCCCGATGTGCAATTGCACATCTGAGGTCTGCGCCTACGGCGCATCCCGGAATGACTCTTTGATCGGAGCATCCATGCAATTCGATACCAAGATCGCGGTCGTGATCCGGACCGACCTTGAAGCGTGGCAGAAGCTGAACGTAGCTTCGTTCCTGACCTCAGGCATAGCGGCCGCTTTTCCGGAATGTATCGGTCGGCCTTACGAAGATGGTTCGGGCACCAAATATCTGTCGCTGATCGGTCAGCCGATCCTGATCTACGGTGCCGACCAGGCGGCGCTGACCCGCGCTCTCGATCGCGCGCTGGCGCGAGACGTCAAGCCCGCGGTCTATACCGAGGACATGTTCAAGACCACGCACGACGCCGCCAACCGGGACGCGGTGAAAGCAGTGGCTCGCGCCGATCTCAATCTGGTCGGCCTCGCCATGCGCGCCGAGCGCAAGCTGATCGACAAGATCGTCGATGGCTTGAAGTTTCACAGCTAGCGGCTTTGACGTATTTCGCCAGTCGCATTCTATGCGTCGTGGCTGCCTTGCAGAAAGGCGGGAAAAGCGCCAGCATTCACGCCCGTTCGAGAGCCATATAAGAATCCCGGTTTTAGGGAGGCCCAAGCGTGAAGATCGTCGATCTCAGTCGTGAGCTCTACCAGGGCACTCCGACCTATCCTGGACATCCCCCCATTATCCACGGCGTCTGGAAGACCCACGAGGAATCGTTCGCCGAATCCGGCAAGGTGCACGGGCTTTCCTCGATGTTCATCTCGATGCCGGATCACGCCGGCACCCATATCGATGCGCAGCGGCATTTCAGCAAGGACGGCCAGCCGATGAACGAATACCCGCTGGAGAACTGCATCGTGCCGGGCATCTGTATTGATCTCCGCCACATCGCGCCGCGCGCCGAGATCGCACCTTCCGATCTCGAAGCGGCGGTGAAGAAGGCCGGCGTTCCCGTGCCGAAGGGCGGCACCGTTCTGCTCTGCACCGGCCACCACGAGCGCACGTTTCCGCGCAAGGAATATGCGACGGATAATTCCGGCGTGAATGTCGCCGCGACCGAATGGCTAGCCAGGCAGGGCGTGGTGCATTTCGGCATCGACTCGATGCGGCCCGGACCCGAAGGCAAGCTGAACTCGCTTGTTCACAAAGCCTGCGGCGAACTCGGCATCACCCACATCGAGAGCCTGTGCAATCTGGAAGCGCTGCTCGGCCAAGGCCAGTTCACCTTTATCGGCCTGCCGATGAAATGGCGCAACGGCACCGGCTCGCCGATCCGCGCGGTGGCCGTGTTCGATATATGACGTTCCGCGCCGGGAGAGCCACAATGTTCGATCAAAAGCCAGCACGCCGATCGCGCCGCGAGGTTCTGCGGGCCGCCGGCCTCATGATAGGCGCGGCAGCGACGTCCAGCCTCGGGCCGGCGCGGGCGAAAGCTGCGAGCTATCCCGAACGCCCGGTCAAGATCATCGTGCCCTTTGCACCCGCCGGCCCGACCGACATCATGGCGCGCA
>VAZH01000250.1:0-6267 GCA_005884465.1 Alphaproteobacteria bacterium
AAATGCGGCCCCGACTGCTTCGATGAGGTGAAGCGGGAGGGATCATCGATCGCGCAGGCAAAGGTAAGCGAGACGATCGGCCCGACCGCCGGCGTCGACATCAAGAGCCTGGCCTTGTCATGAAGCCGCGACATCGCACGCACGCGCTTCTCAAAACCGTTGAACTCTGCAAGCAGAACGGCCCGCGCCCGAAGCAGCGCCTGCCCGATCGTCTGAAGGTTCGGATGCCCCTTCACCAGCTCTTCGATGCGTCCGGCAAACTTTGTCCGCGTCGTCTTGCCAACCTTCAGCCCGAAGCCGCGCAAAATCCCGCGCAGGCTGTTCTCGAGGTCCAGCAGCTTGCTCTGCACCAGCTTGCGCGCCGTCAGCATCGCGCGGATCTCCTGGGCCGTGGTCGACTTGCAGTGTACCGGCCGGAACCAGCCGAGCCGCATCAGTTGCGCGATCTTGCGGGCGTCGTTGCGGTCCGACTTCACCGGCATCGCCTTGAAGGCATCGCTCACGTGGCGGGTCTCCAGAAGCTCGACCGCAAGGCCAGCCTGCTTCATGGCCGCATAGAGCCATTGCGACAGCGGCCCCGCCTCAAGTCCGATCCTGGCGAGTTCAAGCCCGAGCGAACCGAACCAGCCGATCAGCGCCTCCGGTTCGCTCACCACCTTGGCCTCCCGGACGACCTTGCCGCTCGCGTCGACCACGCACACGCTCGAGTATTCCAATGACACGTCGATTCCTGCATAATAGTCCATGGTCGTCTCTCCTTGATGCTTGGAGCGAGGCCTATCCTCGACTCCGTTACACCATCAGTGTGAGGGACGACCGCCTGCCTTCCAAGCAAGCCGCGCGACGCGCGCCACAAACAGCGCCGTAGCTAGCGCGGCTTGCTTGGAAGGCCCTCGGGGAGCCTGTTACCCCATCTGCGGGTGCGGCGGGCGGTCGACATTCCCCACGCCTCTCCTTTGAGGGAAGTTGGCACAAAACCTCGGGCGGATCGCGCCGCGAGAATGCGGTAGCCAGCGCTATTCCGCCGCCTCGATCCATTCCGCGTCGCCTCCCAAGGGCATCACAGCGTTTCTGTTATTTTGGTGAGATTTGGCGGATTGTCCGGATCAAAACCGCGATCCCGCGCAGCCTGCTCGATGGTGGCGTAGGCTGGCAACAACATCGTAATCGCATCGCAAATTGGATCGTCATTTCCGATCCAGGGAAGTGTTGCGCCCGGATCGCCTACGGAAAAGACATTGAGCTTTCTGACACGAAGGTCGGCGATCAAGGCATCGACCATCGCAGATGATTCGTCGTTCTGCCTCAAGACCAGAAGTGGAGTCTCGGCGCTGGCAGCAGCAAGTGGACCGTGCCTTACCTCTGCTGCGCTATAGCTTAATGTCGGTAGCCGCATCGTTTCGGCGATCTTGAGCGCGATCTCGCGCGCCGGTACCAGTCCAAATCCCCGCCCAATGATGAACGCAGCGCGTGCCGCTGCGAAGCTGCCGCTCCACGCCGACCAATCGCAGGTTAGCGCCTGACTGAACCTTTGCGGGAGCTGTCTGATCTTTTCGCTCAAGGCATGATCGGAGGTCAGCGATGCGATAAGCTGCCCACTTATCACCATCGACAGCACAACCGATTTTGTAGCCGCGACTGCGCGCTCCGGGCCGGCGCCAACCGGCAGCGTCAATTGGCCTGGGCAACGGGCGATGTCACATCATTTACAATTGCAATTGTCAGCGCTCCGCTTGTTCTGGCCGCTCGCGCTCCCGCCACGAGGTCGGGACTCCGGCCGGATTGCGATACGACGATGAACACCGCGTTTCGCATATCGATCGATTGTCTGTAGGTTGTCACGACCGAGGGAGCGGATGTCGAAACCAGCAAACCCGCGCGAGTCTCAAACAAATAACGAAGAAAAGTCCCTGCATTTGCGGAACTGCCCCGGCCTGAAATCACAACGACGCGCGGGTCGGCGTGGCGGATGCGGTCCGCGACGCTTGCGACCAAATCCGGTTCTGCCAGAAGGCGCTCGGTTGTGAGCGGAATTTCCCGGATCTCCCGGGCCATGGCCGTCTGTATCAGGTCATGTTGGATCATGGGCCAACCCGTCGATAACTGATCTCAGATTGCCCTCGTGTTTGAGCAATGCCTCAACGGCTTCGGCTTGTTCCCATCCCAGACCAAGCAGTACGGCAACCTTGACGTCGCCGTCCGCGCGTTGAACGAATTTGGCAGCATCATTCTCGTCGCATCCCACGATCTGGCTGACGATGATCTCTGCGCGGCGAAGAAGTTTTGCGTTGCTTGCGCGCATGCTCACCATCAGACCCCGATAGACGCGGCCGAGCTTGACCATTACGGCTGTAGAGAAGAGATTGAGGACGATCTTTTGGGCTGTTCCGGCCTGCATCCGCGTTGAGCCTGCGAGCACCTCCATGCCGGTTTCAATCAGGATACGATGGCGCGCCAGCTCAAAAAGCGGCGCGCCCCGGTTGTTCGCCACGGCAATGCAGAGGGCCCCCCTCGCTGCCGCGGAACGCAGGGCTCCCACAGTGAACGGCGTCGTACCGCTCGCTGCGGCGGCTATGACAACGTCGTGTTGATGAACGTCAGCGCCGGCGATAGCTTCTGCGCCTTTTGCTTCGTTGTCTTCGGCACCTTCAACGCTCTGCAGTACCGCCTGCATTCCTCCAGCCATCACGAAAACGATACGATCGTTTGGCCAATCATATGTCGGTCCAAGCTCTGCGCCGTCCTGGATGGCGATGCGACCGGAGGTGCCGGCGCCTACGTAAACCAGCCGACCGCCGCGCTTCAGCGCCGAGACCGCGTCGTCTACGGCGGCGTTTATCGCCGGCAGGGCTGGTTTTACAGCTGCGCAAGCGACGAGCTGTCCGTCATACATGGCATGGATCATGTCGCCGGTGGACCATGAATCGAGGTCGACGAACCGTGGACTTATGTGCTCAGTCAGCATATCTGCGCACCTTTCTCTGCCGCCTCGGCTCGGTTGCTGCGCTTCCTTCGCGACGGGCCAGAAGCAGAGCCCCGGCCACCGCATCACCTTCAGGCGGGGAAAGAAAGGGCAGGGCGTCAGGCGAAAGCCACTGAACGAGACGCGATGCCAGACCCCCAAGCAGCGAGATACGCGGCGCACCGAATTCCACCAGTGAGCGAATCAGCACCTCGACGTGGCGACCAGCTTCGGCGACAATTTCTTCTGCGAAGGGATCGCCGGCCTCTGCGTAGCTCAAAGCAACGGGAGCCAGGCTCGCATACTCTGTCGCGGTTGCCTGTTCGGCCCACGCGACCAACGTAACTGCATCTGGCCCAAGCCGTCCCATTACCTCGAGCAAAAAGGGAGAAGGTCTGGCCCTGCCATCGTGTGCGCGAAGGGCGAGCCTAACGGCCTGCAGTCCGAGCTCGGCACCGCTGCCCTCGTCGGAGATCGGGAATCCGTACCCTCCGATACGGAGCTCGCGGCCTTTCACCCGAGCGAAGCCGATGCTGCCGGTGCCCACAACGACAATGCCTCCATCGCGGCCACTATGCGCTCCCAGGCAAGCAATTTTCGCGTCACTCGCGTAGACCACGTTTCGAAACGGGTGTGGCAAGCCTAGAAGCGCTTCACGGGCCCCTTTACGATCAATTCCAGCCAATCCCACGCCGGCGCTCGTGTGTGCAAGGGCGGCCGGCGGCAGACCGGCATCGATTGCGGCCGCCATACTCGCCGTGCGCACCGCCTGCATCGACCTGTCCGCGCCGATCCGCGTTGTAGCAGGCCCGGCGGCACCCTGACCCCGAAGGCGGCCTTCCGCATCCTCGATGCGGGCCCGGCAACTCGTTCCACCGCCATCGACACCAAGATAAAACTGAGCGTGATCCGATGAATCGTATTTGCTCATCCGCTTACTCGCGAAAAACGGCGATGCTCAGTGCGCAAACGTCGCGGCTGCCCTTTCCGGAACGTTTGCTGGCTCCCTGAGTTCCGCTCTCATGATAGCATACCGGGCGCCGAGCCGGTGCATCCTGCAGTTCGGCCGGGGATCGATCGGGCCGACCAACCGGCCAGTGAGGATATGAAGCGATGGGCCTGGAACCAGCCGAACACGCCCGAAGACCCCGGTTGGCAATCTCGGCTGAGCGTATTTTCGATGGATGTGGATGGCACAATGATTCGGTCATCCTGATCGATGGTGGGCTGGTTCAGCGCATCGCGCCGCGTGATCAGAGCGCGGGCGACTGGCCAACCGAAATTATGCCGCCCGGGACGGTGCTCGCGCCGGGCTTCATCGACCTGCAAGTCAACGGCGGCGGCGGCATTCTTCTCAATGATGCGCCAACGCCGGAGGCGATGCGCGCCATTGCTCGAGCCCATCGCCGCTACGGCACCACGAGCTGTTTGCCTACCTTGATAAGCGATACCCGCGCGAAGGCTGTGGCCGCAATTGCTGCCGCAAAATCACTTGAGGGCACCGACGGAATCCTGGGTCTTCATCTCGAAGGTCCGTTTATCAGCCGCGCGCGCCCTGGGATTCATCGCCCCGACCGTATTCTGTCCGCCACAACGGACGATCTGGATTGGCTCGGGGAGCTATCCGCCGTCGGCTCGTCCATGGTGACCCTGGCGCCGGAATGCGTGCCTGCGGGATTTGTGAAGACCCTCGCTGAGAGCGGAATTCGGGTATCGGTTGGTCACAGCGAGGCGGATGCCGATACCTTGACAGGAGCCATCGACGACGGGCTCAGTGGAGTTACACACATCTTCAATGCAATGCCTGCCATGAGCGCCCGGCAACCTGGCATTGTCGGCGTGGCCCTTACCGACCAACGTCTCACAGCCGGCATCATTCTCGACGGTATCCATGTCGATCCGCTCGTTGTACGGGCCGCATTTGCGGCAAAAAATCACAGCAACATTGCCCTCGTCAGCGACGCGATGCCCACCATTGGCACTGAGCAGGACCATTTCGAACTCATGGGGAGGCAGATCCAGCTGCTGAACGGGCGACTGGTCTCCGAAAACGGAACGCTGGCCGGCGCTCATCTCGAATTGGCATCTGCTGTCAAAAATGCCGTAACGCTGGTGGGGATTTCCCTCGATGATGCGCTTCGCGCCGCATCGCTCGTCCCGGCACGGTTTTTGGGAATCGAGCACCATCGCGGCACGCTAAGTGCCGGGGCTCGTGCCGACATCGTCGCATTAACAGCAAATCTCGATGTCCTTACGACCTGGATAGCCGGCAAGCCGCCGGAAATAACAGACCCAAGAACCGTCCGTCGCGAGACCTGAAAGGACGAGGAACGAATAGCTTCGCACGGGAAACCGTGTTGAGCGACGGCCATTGGCCGGCGAGAATTGCTCCAGGTGCGCACAAAATGACAATGGTTCGGATGAACGTCGCGAATCAGAGTTCACGTTTTGCGAAAATGGCCGTGAGCGCTGCAAACCCGGCAGACAGAACAGCTCAGCGCTGCCAAGACAGAAGTGCGGATTTCATTGACGGTCCTCACGTTGTCGGGAGTTCATGCCTGGCGAAAAGGTATTGCGCCTTTGCGCCGCCTCTACTACGTTTCTCTTGAGATGGGGATGGGGTCCCCCGATAACCGCCGCGAGGCTGATGACTCCTGCCAGGCGCTTTGCGTCGGTAGGAGCCTGTTAAAAACTCCTCCACAATAAGCAACTGGTCTGATCGGCTCGGCAGCTCAAAGGAAGCGCTGTTTGAGAAATGCGAGACGCGTGGCGGAACGTCGTTATGCTGCTCGCGGGCGAACGTTTTGCGATCTGTTTGCTGCCCGCGGTCTTTTCCCGCGCGGCAGTGCTCGGCGAAAAGGCGACTACAGCCGAGAACATGAGGTGTGACGATGCCAACCGAGATGCAACGAAAGCAACCGAGCCAGGAGCAGGTACGCATCATAAAGCTTCACAAGCGCCGGGCCGATCGGTTCACATTGCTGTGGCTCGGTTTCGCTCTTCTGCTGCTCACGGGCTTTCAAGTTGTCCTCGACCATTTGGCCATAGCTGCGGCGGAGCGGACGGGCGTGATGATACTACTGGCGCTGCTGATACTGATTGCCGCCGTTTGGCAGGCTGTTGGGCTGGGAGTCGCCGGGGCTCCCATGCTTATGAAAGGCATCAATCTGGAGCGATAGCCTATGATGCAGGTCTGTAACCGAGGGCGCTTGGGGGCTTTTCAATCGTGGTAAGCGGGTTGATCTGTGTTGCGATTGGCAGCGCCTTGGGCGGCATCGCGCGGTACTTTCTGTCGGGTTTGGTGG
>VAZH01000250.1:6387-7798 GCA_005884465.1 Alphaproteobacteria bacterium
TGGCTGTTCGTAGTGACGGGATTTCTGGGTTGCTACACGACCGTATCTTCGTTCAGCCTGCAGACCCTCAGCTTGGCCCGCGACGGCGAGAGTGGGCGCGCCATGGGCTACGTCGTGTTGTCGGTAGCGCTTTCTCTTGGAGCGGTGGCTTGCGGCCTTACAGTTACTGGTCTGGTCAGATGAACCGGCATCAGGGCAAAGGTCAGGGATTAATGGGGCGATCGATAGAAAAGTTGTCGAGCAACAAATCGCGCATTGCTGTTCTCTACGGCTGCATCGCGGCTGGCAGTGTCTTGGGCGGCCTCGCGCGATACCTATTGTCGCTGTTGATCCAGTTCGGCTCGCCATTTCCCTGGGCAACGTTGTTCGTGAACGTTACTGGCTCTTTCATTATCGGCTTTTACAACACATTGAGCGCTCCGGACGGCCGATTGTTTGCAAGCGCACAACAGCGGCAGTTCGTGATGACCGGGTTTTGTGGTGGGTACACCACGTTCTCGACCTTTAGCCTGGAAACCGTCACACTACTCGGCTCGGGCATGAGGCAGACCGCCCTGGTCAATATCGCCATATCGCTCATAAGTTGGGTCGTCGCGGTGTGGGTCGGACATCTCCTGGCAGACCGGCTCAATCGTTTGAAAGGGAGCTGATTGATCATGCAAATCCCACAACAGGCGCTTCTACTCCGGATCTTCATTGGCGAGAACGACAAATTCGGCTCGTCACCACTTTACGAAGCCATTGTTCTTAAGGCGCGCGAACTCCACCTCGCTGGAGCGACGGTTCTGCGGGGTCCGATGGGTTTTGGCAAATCGAGCCGCCTCCACACCAGTAAGATATTACGGCTCTCGGAGGACCTGCCATTGCTAATCGAAATCGTCGATAGCGAAGACAGCATCAACCGTTTCCTGCCCATCCTTGACCAGATGATGACCAGCGGCCTCATCACCTTGGAGAAGGTTCAGGTCCTCCAATACGGAGAAAAGGCTTCCGGATAAGTGCTTCCAATACGTCATCGTTAGAGTTCGGAGCGCGAGCCCGCCGTAACCGACTGCACTGACGAGCAGCAGATTTGCAGATGACCGGAGTTTGGGCGCTGGCGGCATTATGGTTGGGGCTTGCATTGATAGCGAGCCTGCTCTCGATATGGCTTCGCGTTTCCACCGCCCAGAATCTGAGGCGGCTGGCCAAGCTTCTCTGCTGTGCCCCGCCACCTCTGGGAGCCGCTTGCCTCGCATAGACCCCAGAATAGGCGCCCGACGGGCAAATCACTTCGTGTTTTCCGAAATGGCCTGTCCAGCCCCTTTTACAAAAATATTTCTGTTTCGGCCCGAGGCAAATCAGTTCACTGATTCGCATCGTCCCGTCCCACTTGAGGGGCGGATCGCGCGTCGTCACGAACGCGGGGCGG
>VAZH01000251.1 GCA_005884465.1 Alphaproteobacteria bacterium
GCCAGATTGCGCACGATGATGTAGAAGATCGGCGTGAAGATCAGCCCGAACAGCGTCACCCCCAGCATGCCAAAGAACACCGCGACGCCGACCGCCTGACGCATTTCCGATCCCGAGCCGGTTGAGACCACCAGCGGCAACACCCCGAGAATGAATGCGAAGGAAGTCATCAGGATCGGGCGCAGCCTCAGGCGGCAGGCCTCGATCACGGCGTCGAGACGCTTGTGGCCCTCAAGCTCGATGTCGCGGGCGAACTCCACAATCAAAATAGCGTTCTTTGCGGCAAGGCCGACCAGCACCACAAATCCGATCTGGGTCAGGATATTGACGTCCTGGCCCATGATCCGCACGCCGAGGGTGGCGGCGAGCAGGCACATCGGCACGATCAGGATCACCGCGAATGGCAGGCACCAGGAATACGAACAGCACACAGATCGGAAACACATAGAGACCTGCGTTGCCGCCGGTGACCTGCTGGTACGAAAGGTCGGTCCATTCGTAGGAGAAACCGCTCGGCAGCGTCTCCGCGGCGAGCTTCTTCATGGTGTCGATCGCGGTCGCCGAACTCGTGCCCGGCAGCGCTTCGCCCTGCAGCTCCGCCGCCGGATAGAGATTGTAGCGCGCAACGCGGTCGGGGCCGGAAACGTCGCGGAAATCCACCACGCTGCCGAGCATCACCATGTCGCCTGCGGCATTGCGGGTGCGCAGCCGCGCCAGATCGGACCTCTCCTTCCGAAACGGCAGGTCGGCCTGTGCGGTGACGTGGTAGGTGCGGCCGAACAGGTTGAAGTCGTTGACGTAGGTCGAGCCGAAATAGGTCTGGATAGTTTCGTTGACGTTCGCAATCGGCACGCCGAGTTTCTGCGCCTTCACCCGATCGATATCGACGAACAGCTGCGGCGTGTTGGCGGTGAAGGGCGAGAACACCTGCGTCAGCCCGGGCGCCTTGCGCGCCGCGGCGACAAGTTCGTCGTTGGCGGCTGCCAACAGTTCGGGGCCGCGGCCCTGGCGATCCTGGACGCGCATCGTGAAACCGCCGCCGGTGCCGATGCCCGGCACCGGTGGCGGCGGAATGACGATGATGAATGCCCCCTGAATCGCCGACAGGCGCTTGCGCAAATCGGCAGTGATCGTCGCCGCGGTGAGCCCCTTCTTCAGGCGCACTTCCGGCTCCTCGAACACCGGGAAGAGAGCCGCAGCATTGCCCGCCTGCGTTCGGGTCGCGCCCGAGAAGCCGGCGAATGCTGCGACGCGAATGACACCCGGTGTATCCAGCGCCGTTTTCTCGATCTGACGGACGATATCGGTGGTGCGCGCCAGCGACGCCGCGCCCGGCAACTGCGCCGATATGATGACGTAGCCGCGGTCCTGCGCGGGAATGAAACCTTGCGGCGTCGTGACGATCAGCCAGCCTGCGCTGCCGATCAGCGCCACATACAGCAGCAGCATCACCGCCGAATGCCGGATCACGAAGTCGGCCGCCCTGGCGTAGCCGTGCGACAGCCGGTCAAAACCGCGGTTGAAATAGCCGGTGAATTTGTCCCAGCCGCGCGCGATGAAATTCCAGCTTGCCGGTGGCCGCTTGTCCTCATGCGGCTGCAGGATCTGCGAGGCCAGCGCCGGCGACAGGGTCAGCGAGCAGAAACAGGAGATTGCGGTCGCCACCGCGATGGTGACGGCGAATTGCTGGAAAAACTGACCGGAGATGCCGCCGAGAAATGCGGTCGGCACGAATACCGCGCACAGCACCAGCGCGATCGAAACCAGCGCGCTGCCAACCTCCTCCATCGTCTTGAGCGCCGCGTCACGCCGGCTCATGCCGTGCTCGAGATGCCGCTCGACGTTTTCCACCACCACGATCGCGTCGTCGACCACGATGCCGACCGCGAGCACGAGCCCGAACAGGGTCAGGTTGTTGATCGAGAATCCGAACGCCGCCATCACGGCAAAGGTGCCGACCAGCGATACAGGAATGGCGATGATGGGAATGATCGCCGGCCGCCAGCCCTGCAAGAACACCAGCACGACGATGACGACGAGCAGCATCGCCTCGTAGATCGTCTTGATCAGTTCGTGGACGGATTGCGCGATGAATTCGGTAGGGTTGTAGCCGATGTTGTAATCGAGGCCCTTTGGAAAACTGGCCTTCAGCTTCACCATCGTGTCGGAAATGCTTTTCGCGGTCGCCAGCGCGTTCGAGCCGGGCCGCTGGGTCACCAGCAGCGCGACCGCTGATTTCCGCAGCAGAAAACTGTTGGTCGAATAGGACAAGGCCCCCAGTTCGACTCGCGCCACATCGCGCAGCCGCACCGTGCGGCCATCGGCGCCGGCCCTGACCACGATGTCCTCGAATTGCTTCTGATCCTTCAGGCGCCCGGTGAAGGTGAGATTGGGCTGGAACGCGCGGTCGGCGATCGGCGGCTCCCCGATCTGCCCGCCGGTGATCTGCAGGTTTTGCGCGCGGATCGCGGCCACCACCTCGGCGGAGGTCAAGCCAAGCGTTGCGATCCGGTCCGGATCGAGCCACAGCCGCATCGAGTAGTCGCGGGCGCCGAACATCTGGATGTCGCCAATCCCGTCGAGGCGAAGCAGCTCGTCCCGCACCTGCAGCAGCGCATAGTTGCTGATATAGAGCTGGTCGAAACTGTCGTCCGGCGACAGCATGAAAACGACCATCAATATGTCGGGGCTGTTCTTGCGGGTGACGACGCCGTTGCGCTGCACCTCTTCCGGCAATCGCGGCTGCGCGATCGCGACGCGGTTCTGCACCAGCACCTGCGCCTTGTCGAGATCGGTGCCGAGCTTAAAGGTGACCGTGATGGTGAGATTGCCGTTCGAGGTCGCCTGGCTGTAGAGATACAGCATGTCCTCGACGCCGTTGATCTCCTGCTCGATTGGAGCTGCAACCGTATCGGAAACCGTCTGCGCGGTGGCGCCGGGATATTGCGTGGTGACGACGACGGTCGGCGGCACCACCTGCGGATATTCCGAGACCGGCAGCGTGGTGTAGGCGATCGCGCCGACAATGAGCAGCACAATGGACAGCACGATCGCGAGAATCGGCTGATTGATGGAAAGCCGGCCGAGGTTCATGACTTGCCACCGGCCGGCGCGGCCTGCGGCGTCACTTTTGCGCCGACGCGGGCGCGCTGGATGCCGTCGACGATGACGCGGTCTTCCGCCTTCAGCCCCTCGCGGATCACCCGCAGGCCTTCGTCAAGCGGTCCGAGCGTGACGGGCTTTGCTTCGACGGTGTTGTCGTCCTTGACCACGAACACGATCTTGCGCGACTGGTCTGTGGCGATCGCGGTGTCGGGCAGCAGCAAGGCTTCATAGGGCGAGCTGCCGATCAGCCGCACGCGGCCGAATTGCCCGGGAAGGATCGAAAGGTCCTTGTTGGGGATGACCGCGCGGCTGCGCAACGTGCCGGTGGAGACATCGAGCCGGTTGTCGAGAAAGTCCATCTTGCCATCATGCGATGGCTTTGTCTCGCCGGTCAGCGTGACCTGGACCGGGTTCGGGGTGTCGCGCGAACTGGGCCGGCGGCCCTCGAACCAAAGCTTGTTGTTCTTCAGGTAGGTCGCTTCATCCACATCGAAATAGATGTAGATCGGATCGAGCGTGACGATCGAGGTGAGCAGCGTGGCATTGCCCTCGCTGCCCTGCACGAGATTGCCGACGCTGACCAGATGGCGGCTGACGCGGCCGGCCATCGGCGCGAGAACGTGGGTGAATTCGATATTGAGCTTGGCCGCCTTCAGCGCGCCTTCGGCCTGCGTCTCCGCGGCGTGCGCCGCCTGCAAGGTCTGGCGGCGCTGGTCGACGATGGATTCGGAGACTGCACTGGTCTGGACCAAAGTCAGCGCGCGGTCGAGTTCGCGCTTGGCCAGTTCCGCCTTGGCGCGCGCATCGGAAAGCTGGCCATCGGCCTGCAGCGCGACCGCCTCGAACGGACGGGAATCGATGACGTAAAGCAGATCGCCGGCACGCACGATCGCGCCGTCGCGGAACTCGACGCTGGTGACGAAGCCGCCGACCCGGGCGCGAACCTGAACCTCTTCCACCGCCTCGAACCGTCCGGTGAATTCGTCCCAATCGGTGACGGTGCGTTTGGTCGGCTGTGCCACCGTGACCGGCGGCGGAGCGGCCGCAGCCTGCGCCGGCGGCTTGTCGCCGCAACCGGACAAGGCGACCGCGAGCAAAACCATCAGTGGCGCTAGGGCGCGGAGTGAGTAGAGATTGAAATTTTGTATTTGAGCTAAACGCTCCGGGTTCTCAGTCGCGCTCAATTGCATGTCCCCTGCACAGTTGCGGCGATCAATCGAGCCGGCCACTGTTGTATCCGTGGCGGGATCAAGATGAGATCGGCTGCCAGTCTGTTCAAGAACGTGCCAGGATCAAGCAAAATTGTGATGCATTGGCGGCGTGGACTTCGAAATGTGCCCGGACTGCCCGACAATCTTGGAATAATTTGCTAGAAGGCGGTAGTGGTTAGTGCGGCCATGCCGAATTGCATCGCTGGCGGCACCTACCTAGCCAATCGGCTGGGAAAGAGGTCCAATATGCATGCGCCTTCATCGCACGGATCGTTCGGCAACGCGCAAGCGCAGGATCGCGGCGCCAGTCACATCGCGCCGGATTGCGCCGGCCAGAATTTCTACGCGATCGACCGCGGCCTGCGCGATCTTGTCCGACTTTATCTCGAGCCGAACGATCTTGGACGGCTGGAGCCTCATTTTGATCGCCTGGGTGTTCTGGCG
>VAZH01000199.1 GCA_005884465.1 Alphaproteobacteria bacterium
CAAATCGTCGGTGATCGTGGGACAAGGCGTGTTTGTCGGCCAGGGCAAGGGCGTCGTCCCGCTGGATAACCCGGGCGCGCCGAACAAGATGCGATGCGCTGTGCTCGATGGCGCAGCGTATTGTTACCAGATGAGCGCTTAACTAGTGATACCGCGTGCCGGTGTTGACCGAGCGAAGCGGCCAGAGGGTCGGCGGTTCGGCTATCGGCGGCTCGGTCGGACCCTTGTCGAGCTGGCCCTCCTGCAGCGCCTCGACGAAAGCGGCAAACCACTGCTGGATCGTGCCCGCGCAAAGTTTCTCCATCATGGCTTCCCAGCGCATGCGCCGCTCGGTCAAGGGCATCGAGATCGCGGTCGCGATGGTCCGGGCCATGCCGTCGATATCATGAGGGTTTACCAACAGCGCCGTATCAAGCTCGTTCGCCGCGCCGGCGAATTTGGACAGGACCAGCACGCCGGGATCGGCCGGGTTTTGCGCCGCGACATACTCCTTGGCGACGAGATTCATGCCGTCATGCAGCGGCGTCACCACGCCGACCTGGGCGGTGCGATAAAGTCCCGCCAACACGGTCTGGCTGAAACCCTTGTTGAGATAGCGGATCGGGGTCCAGTCGGCTTCGCCGTGACGGCCATTGACGTCGCTCACCAGCTTCGCCAGCTCGCTCTGCAGACTTTCATAAGCCTCGATCCCGCCCCGCGATGGCGTCGCGATCTGCAGCAGTGAAACCGTGCGCGCAAGCGCCGGCTGCGAGGTCCACATCCGGTCGAACGCCTTGATACGGTTGGTCAATCCCTTGGAATAGTCCATCCGATCGACGCCGATCGCCAGCTTCTCGCCGTTCAGGCTTCGCCGCAACCGCGAGACATCGGGATGGGACACGGCCTTGGCGGCCTGCACAGCGAACTTTTCGACGTCGATGCCGATCGGAAATACCGCAACACGGGTTTTGCCATATCGCGAGGCTACGACGCCATTTTCTATATCGAGACCAAGATCGGACGAAACACAATCGAGAAAGTTCTCGCAATCGTTGCGGGTCTGGAATCCGATCAAATCGCAGGCCAGCATCGCCTCGATCAATTCGCGATGGTGCGGCACGCCTTCGATCATGGTGGGCGCGGCCCAGGGCGTATGCAGGAAGAATCCAATCGGCTGCGTCACGCCGCGATCGCGCAGTTCCGCGCCCAATGCCAGGAAATGGTAATCCTGAATCCAGAACACGGTGTCCGGCCTTGCAAATCGCAGCAGCGCGCGCGCCATGAAGGCGTTCACTTCGCGATAGGACAGATAATCTTCCTCGGAAGCGCGGATCAGATCGGCGCGGGAATGCAGCGCCGGCCATAACGCCGAATTCGCGAAACCCTCATAATATCCGCCGTAATGCGCGGCCGGAAGATCGAGCGTTGCCAGCGCGCCGGCCCCGAGCGCCTCGATTTCGGCGAACGGTTCCTTCTGGGCGCCGTCGCGGACCCGGCCGCTCGAGCCTACCCAAATCGCGCCGGATTTCTCCACCACCGGCAATAAGGCCGCTGCGAGCCCCCCCGTCATGGGCTCATTGGCGACGCCGCGCGCCACGCGATTTGAAACGACGACGAGGTTCACAGACTCCCCTCCTGGTGCCGACTGGCGGGTTAATTAACAGCCATTCATCAATATGGTTCCGCGCCAACCTTTCAACGAGTTGAAAACAAATTTAGGCCTCGAGAGCTGGAACTTGACTGATCCATTGCAAAAAATTCACGAAATAGCAGTGGGATGCACGAAATTGGGTGCCCACGAAAATTGGCTCCGTTAGGTCAACTGCCTCAAAGATGACCTGAGCTTCGATCATCGTCCCGCCGCAGCTTCGTCGTCAAGCAGATGCGCGAGCCACTCCCGCACATCACGGGGTTCATCGAAATGGTCGGCCACGCCCGTCGCGCGCCGGCCGACCGAAAATGCAAGGCCGCCCAAATCCGGCATGATTCCAAATACCGCTTCGTCGGTGACATCGTCGCCGATAAAGATCGGACGGCGGCCCTTGAAAGGTTCGTGGGCCATCAGTTCGAGCACGCCGGTGGCCTTGGTAAAGCCCGAATGCTTGATCTCGCAGACGCATTTTCCCGGCAGTACTTCGATCGGCGCATTCGGCAGATCGGCCCTGATCAGGGACACCGCCTCGTAAATCGCCTTCTCCGCGTGCGGCGCCAGCCGGTAGTGAAGCGCCAGCGAATAACCCTTGTCTTCCAGCAGGATGCCAGGGCTGAGCTTGGCGATGGCGGCAAGCCGGCGCTTCAATTCCCGGTCCATCGGCGGAGCATGGGTGGCAACGGCTTCGCTATCCTGCGAGATTCGCATTTCCGCACCGTGGCCTCCGACGGCCGGAAATTGTTCGGGGGCAAAAATCAGATCGATATCGTTGAGCGAACGGCCGCTGACCAGCGCCAGCGCCCCGGAGGTCCGCTCCAGCAGGCGGTTGAGGGTTTTTGCAAGACCCGGCGGCACCCACACCTCGCGCGGCGTCGGCGCCAGATCGAGCAGGGTGCCGTCAATATCGAGCAGAATCGCGGATTGGTCCAAATCCCGGCCAAGCTCGCCGGCCGCC
Source organism: Alphaproteobacteria bacterium (assembly GCA_005884465.1). Lineage (GTDB taxonomy): Bacteria > Pseudomonadota > Alphaproteobacteria > Rhizobiales > Xanthobacteraceae > Bradyrhizobium. The sequence continues at coordinate 2,586 of VAZH01000199.1, forward strand.
GGCGCCTCTGCCGGCGACGCCTTTGCGGCTGACGCAACGTCTTTCGGCAATGGCATTTCGGCCACGTCCAGATCTCCCAAATTCTGGTTCATTTCCTTCTACTCCACAAAAGCCAGCGGCCGTGCAACCGATTCCAGCGCCCGGCGCTCGGCTGCAATGCAGTAGCGCCAGGCGATGACGGCCGCCGCGATCATCAAGGCCGATCCCAACAGGTAGCCTCCGAAAACGCTATCGCGCGATCCGGTATCGATCAACGCGCCGAACAAAGCGGGACCGATCACGCCGCCAATTCCCGTTCCCACGGCGTAGAACAGCGCGATCGCGAGCGCGCGGACCTCCAACGGAAAGGTTTCGCTGACGGTGAGATACGCACTACTCGCGGCCGGCGAGGCAAAAAAGAAGATCACCATCCATGCGATGGTTTGGGCCTGCGCGCTCATCACGCCGATCGAGAACAGATAGCCCGAAAGCGCAAGCAGAACGCCCGATATCCCGTAGGTGAATGTGATCATCGCGCGGCGTCCCAGCGTGTCGAACAGCCGGCCGAGCAACAGCGGGCCAAGGAAATTGCCGGCCGCGAAGGGCAGGAGGTACCATCCGATGTCGTTGGCAGCGATCCCGTAGAAGTCAGTCAAGACCAGCGCAAAGGTGAAGAAGATCGCGTTGTAGAAAAATGCTTGCGCAATCATCAACGTCAATCCGACCAGCGAGCGCTGGCGGTAGGCATGGAACAGCGTGTGCACCACCTCGCGCAGCGGCGTGTGATCGCGCATCTTCAATTTGATCTTCGGAAGGGCATATTGACGCGGGTCTTGAATATTTCCGGCCACCGATCGCTCGATATCGTCGACGATGGCGTGGGCGCGATCGGGATAACCGTGGATCATCAGCCAGCGCGGACTCTCGGGAATCCACATCCGCATCACAAACACCACAAGACCGAGACAGGCGCCGGTAAGGTAGGCCAGCCGCCAACCCAGATCGGGATCGATCACCGCCGGATCGAGCAGAATGATCGCGCTGACCGCGCCCATCGCCGCGCCGACCCAAAAGCTGCCGTTGATCACAAGGTCAGTCCATCCGCGGTACCGCGCGGGCACCAATTCCTGAATCGTCGAATTGATCGCCGTGTATTCACCGCCAATGCCGGCGCCGGTGAGAAATCGAAACAATGCGTAGCTCGCGACCCCCCACGACAGCGCGGTCGCGGCGGTAGCCGTGAGATAGAGCGCCAGCGTGATGAAGAATAGTTTCTTGCGCCCGATCCGATCGGTGAGCCAGCCGAACCAGAGTGCACCGAGCACGGCGCCGGCGAGATAGGCGCTGTTGGAAAGCCCGACCTCGAAATTGGTGAAATGCATTGTCGGACTTTCCTTCAGCGCACCCGACAATGCGCCCGCCAGCGTGACCTCCAGACCATCCAGAATCCAGGTAATGCCGAGCGCAATCACGATGCGGGTGTGGAAGCCGCTCCAGCGCACAAACTGTCGAGACGCGAGGGAATGCTGGTTTCGATGACGCGATCATCATTCGGTCGTACCGGCCTAGTCGCGCCAACCGCCGGAAGAATTGTCGCATCGCTCAGGCCGGCCATGCCGCGTTGCTCCAGTCCTTGCCGCGCACGAATTCCACAGAAATCGGAACACCGCGGTTCAATGCCGACTTCGCTGCACGCGCGGCCAATCCATTGCATTACAGTTGAGATAATGCCTGGGAACGCGGCGTTGCAACGCTCTCAAACATGAAATCGATAACGCAAGCATGAAGTCGATAACGTTCGTGCCAGCCACCTTTGATCAAACGCCTTTGGGACACGTCAGTTCCCGCATTGCGGCAGGGGAACCTATCAGGTTTGCCGCCGTTTTCGGCTGAAACAGCAAGGAGTTGAACATGGCTCAACGTCGGAAAGCGGCGCGTGCGCGCAAGATTGCAACGCGCAGACCTGCTACCCGGAAAAATACGGCCAGCGCGAGGACCCGGAAGGCGAGTTCGCCGCCGCGGAAATCTGCAACCAAGAAGACATCGCCAAAGCGCTGGTCGCAGCGCGTCACCCGGGAGAGCGACGCGCTCGATCTGCAACAAGGCGTCTTCAAGCTGACAAGTCCAAAGAAGATCGCGTCTTCGCTCAAGCGCTCGGCGGAACGCAGTTCGCGTCGCAAGGCGGGCGCCTATCGCTCCGCGCTCTCGATGCTGACGTTTTATATCAACCGTGCCGGCAAGAGCTTGTCGAAAGCGCAACGCGACCGCTTGCAGCGCGCCAAGACCGAGTTGAAGCACCAGTTTCATCGCGACGAGTAAACGCGGCCAATGTCTTGTACAGCCGTCATACCCGCGAAAAGCGGGTATCCAGTAATCGCCGGCCTGAGCAAGAATCGAGAGGTCACGGCGTACTGGATCATCCGCTTTCGCGGATGATGACACTCTTGAAATAGCGATTTCTACGCCGCGCGGATATTGGCCATGAAGCGGTCGAGTTCCTGGCGCAACCGTGTGCTTTCGCTCGAAAGCGTGCGCGCCGAATTCAGCACATCCTCCGACGCAGACCCGGTTTCGGTGGCGCCGCGATTGACCTTCGTAATATTGGCGGCAGCTTGATGGGTGCCCTGGGCTACGCTGTGAACGCTGCGGGCGATTTCCTGGGTTGCCGAGCTTTGCTGCTGCACCGCGCTCGCGATCGTCGAGGCGATGCTTGAGATCTGGGCGATGGTGCCGCCGATTTCCTTGATGGCTGCGACCGATTCCTGCGTCGCGCCCTGCATGCCCAGGATATGCGAGGATATCTCGTCGGTCGCCTTCGCGGTCTGGCTCGCCAGCGACTTGACCTCGGAAGCAACCACCGCGAAACCCCGCCCGGCTTCGCCGGCACGGGCAGCTTCGATGGTTGCATTGAGCGCCAGGAGATTGGTCTGCTCGGCGATCGCGGTGATCAGTTTAACCACGTCGCCGATCTCTTGCGCGGCGCGGGACAATTTGCCGATGCGCCCGTCGGTTTGCTGCGCCTGAAGCACGGCGGCCTCCGCGATCTGGCTGGACTCGCGGACTCGTCTGCCGATTTCATCGACCGAGGTCGAAAGCTGCTCCGTTGCGGCGGCGACCGATTGCATGTTGCTGGATGCTTCTTCCGATGCGCCGGCGACCTGGCTCGACAGGCTCTGCGTGGTGTCCGCGGTTCGCGTCAGCGTTCCCGCAGCCTGTTCAAGCTGAACGGCGGAAGCCGAAACGTTCGAGACGATAGAGCCGACGGCCGCCTCGAAATCATCGGCAAAGCGAATCAGCTCAGTGCGGCGCGCGGCGCTGCTCGCCCTGTTCTGGGCATCCTGGGCGGCGGCATCGCGTTCGGCTTTGGCGATCGCCTGCATCTTGAACTCTTCGACCGCGCCCGCCATCTCGCCGAGTTCGTCGCTGCGGCCGAGCCCCGGCAGCACGACATCGAAATTGCCGTTGGCGAGTTCGCGCATTGCCTTGCACATCGCGATCATCGGCCGGGAGATTTGCTTGCCGAGCAACAGCGCCAGTGCCGCGCCCAACAGGAAGCCGCCGGCCGCGAGCATCACAATCAGGCGCTCGGTCTCGCCGATGGTGGCGTGGGATTCGGACTCAAGCCGCTGCTGATCGGAAAGCAGGTCTGCCTTCATCACGCTCGCGCCTTTGACAATCGCTGCCGCGGAATCGGCCATCTCGGCGGTCAGTTCATCTATCTCCTTGGAGTTCTCGATCAGTTTGGTCAGCGCTTGCCGGTATTCATCGAGCAGCGTGGCGGCCTCCTTAAGGCCCTGGAGGATCTTTTCATTGGTCGACGAAACTGCGTGCAGCGCGTTTTCGACAAACTTGAGACGCGCCAGCGCGCTGGCGGCAACCGCCTGGTCGGCGTTGATGACAAAAGCATTGGCGAGCCCGGTCACGGCTTGAAATTGCGCATTGGTTTTTTTGGCGCCGAATTCGATCGCCGGAAGCTCCGCGTCGTCGGCGTTGCTGGGGAGATCGTCGAGCTTGTAACGCAGCATATTGGCGCCGCGCGCCAGCTGATTTTGTGTCACCAGCGCGCTCTCGCGCTTGATCTTCAGAATATCGGCAAAAATCTTGGTGAAGATCCGAAATTCCCTGGCGAGGCGGGTGATCTGTTCGAGACCGGCCGGATTTGTGGTGCCCCTCATCGATTGGTCGATGGCGTTTTTCAGGTTTGTCTCGGCCGTCAACGCCGCCTGGGCGTCGTCCTCTTTGCCGGTCACCACATAGTATCGCGCCAGCGCCCGGTACGAGATCAGCTCGCGATCGATATTGCGCGCCAGATCGGCTTCCGACACGCTGTTTCGGTAGGACGCCACACCGGTGGAAACACGTTCAAATCCGAGATAGGCGATGCCCATGCTGGCGACCGTGATCGCAAGCACGACAGCAAAGCCGAGCATGACTTTGCCGCGAAATCGCAATGTGGGGAGCCTCACGGATATCGATCGCGGCCATGCGCGCTTTGACAATCCCACCTCGAACCCCCGTCTTGTTCCCAAGATTCAGCAGAACCGGGAGCGCGAGCTCCCGGATCCGGTGCTGAAAATTAGAGCAGAATGGATAAGAGCCGGTAAATTTGCCCCGAATCCTCATGCTGGGGCATGGCTGTTTCTTCGTGATGACCGGGCCTGTCCAAGCCATCCAGGTCCTTTTCTTGCTGCCAGGCGTCAGGACGTGGATACCCCGCGATCCGTCTACGCCAAGGCTTCGCCGGGCTCTCCCGCTAGTCCGCCGAAGCTTTGGCGAAGGCGGCAAGCCGGGCATGACGAGGCTCCAAATAAGGCGCCCAATTTCATGGCTGCATCCGGCCCGTCCGAGAATGGAAACCATGGTGTCGCGGCGAGCCCAATGGCGCTCACGCTTGGGAGGCCGGCGGCGTTCACCGGGACGGTTGAAACGCGGACGGCATCACAATGACTGCCGCGACAAAAATCGTTGTTGCAAAGTCCTGCCCCCGTGCCTCTAATTGGAACAATTAAAAAGCATGGGGAGGTTTCAACGTGTCTACAGTCAAATTGACGGTGAACGGCAAGGCGGTCTCG
>VAZH01000311.1 GCA_005884465.1 Alphaproteobacteria bacterium
CGAGAGATCAAACAAGATCCAGAGACAACCAACGTGAGTAAGTTGAACTGACGAGCAGTGTGAGCGGCGGGCCGACGCAATGACGAAGCCAGAGCGCTCATCCCGCCAGCAGGCGCCGGCAGGCGTCAACAAAGACTTGAGCCCCTGTGACGATGTCGGCGTCGTCTGTGTTTTCGCTCCAATGATGACTGATGCCGCCCATCGAGGGCACAAACAGCATGCCCGCAGGCATGATCGTCGCGAGAATTTGGGCGTCATGACCGGCGCCGCTGGGCATGCGGATGGATTTGCCGCCAGCAAAGGCGACGCTCGCAGCTTCGATGGCCTGCTGGAATGCGGTATCCATCATGGCAGGGGCCCCGGTACGAATACGCTCCACCGCGACACTGCAGCGGCCTTGTGCGCTGACGTCCGCAGCCATGCTTCGCAGCAGATCCTCCAGGCGGCCGATCACATCAGGGTCATCGTCACGAATCTGGAACAGCATCTCTGCACTTCCCGGGATGATACTCGGCGCGCCGGGGTCGAGGGTGATGCGGCCGGTAGTCCATACCGTGCGTGGCCCGCAGGACGCGGGGAAGCGATCGTCAATATCAACGCAAAATCTGGCCAGCGCGACGCCGGCATCCTTGCGAACGCCCATCCGGGTCGTGCCCGCGTGATTTTGCTCACCAGTAAATGTGATCCGGTATTGCCAGATACCAACGATGGAGGTGACGACGCCGATCTTGAGACCACCGCTTTCGAGCGTCTCGCCTTGCTCGATATGCGCCTCGAGATATCCGATATGCCGCCCGCGTTCAGCTTTCGCCCGGGCCCGGCCGGCAAGGCCCACGTCGCGCAGGGCCTCCCGCATGGTTCGGCCGCTGTTACGGTCGCGTGCGGCGTCGATGTCCGCCTCGGTCACGCCGCCGACGTAAGACCTGCTGCCAAGGAAACTGCCGAAATGTCCTTCCTCGTCGCACCATGCCGCAACTTCGACGGCGCCGTTTGTGTTCGGATCAGGATTGATGACGCGGGCGGCTTCGAGCGCATACACGACGCCAAGCGGCCCATCGAGCCAGCCCGCGAAATTCTGACTTTCGAGATGCGATCCGGCCAACAATTTCGGTCCGGATTTGGTACTGGTGCCGAATACATTGCCGATGCCGTCGATATCAGCGGCAAGCGCTGCCTCGGGAAGCCGCTGCGCAAGCCACTCCAGCGAGCGCATATGCGGCTCCGAGAAAGTCGGCTTGTGAACGCCGGTCTTGTAGGTGCCGATGCCGCGGAGCGCGTGGAGATCCGCAAGCACCCGGGCGCCATCGACGTGCGAGCGATTGTCAGACATGAACCGCAACCTTCAATGCCTCGACACGGATCTCTTCGACAAGCCGTTCTTTCAGCCTGACGAATTCGGGCGTGGTCTTGATCTTGTAGGATCTCGGGTGGGGTAGATCGACCACGATCTCAGCCTTGATGCAGCCGGGACGTGCGCTCATGACGATGACGCGGCTGCCGAGGAAGATTGCCTCTTCGATGTCGTGGGTGACGAACAGCACGGTTTTCTGGTCGCGTTCCCAGATGCCGAGCAGCATTTCCTGCATCAGTGCGCGGGTTTGATTATCCAGCGCACCGAACGGCTCGTCGAGCAACAGGATTTTGGGATCGTTGGCTAGGGCACGGGCGATAGCTGTGCGTTGCTGCATGCCGCCGGAGAGCTGCTTCGGCCAGTGATTTTCAAATCCCGATAGACCGACCCGATGGATGAATCCATCGGCGATCTTGCCGCGGTCCGCTTCGGAAATCCCCCGCTCGCGCAGGCCGAACGCAATGTTTTCGCGCACGGTCAGCCACGGAAACAGTGTGTACGACTGAAACACCATGCCGCGGTCCGCGCCAGGCTCCGCTACCTCTTGCCCGTCGAGAATGACGCGGCCGCTTGTCGGTTGGTCGAGCCCGGCGACGATGCGGAGTAGCGTGGATTTTCCGCAGCCCGAAGGGCCGAGGATGGTAACGAAGTCATTGTTGCCAACGCTGAGATCGGTCGGTTCCAGAGCCCGGGTGGGCGCATTGCCCTGGCGGGCAGGGAAGGTGCGAGACACATGATCGAGCTTCAGCTTGGTCATGCCAATTTCCACGGGAACAGCCAGGCATTGAAGGCCTTGAACAGGAAGTCTGACACGAGGCCGATCAGCCCGATGACGATGATGCCGAAGATGATCTGGCCAGTATTAAGCAGGGCCTGGCTGTCGGTGATCATGTGGCCGATGCCAGACGATGAGCCGATGAGTTCGGCGACGATGACGTAGGTCCACGCCCAACCCAGAACGAGCCGAAGGATTTCCGCGATCTCGGGGGCAGACGAGGGCAGCAGCACTCGGCGGATGATGCCGCTGTCGCTGGCGCCCAGCGTGTACGCTGCTTCAACAAGGTCGCGCCTTGTGTTCCCGACGTTCACGGCGATCATCAAGATAATCTGGAAGACCGAGCCGATAAAAATGACCAGCAGCTTCTGCAGTTCGCCGATGCCCGCCCACAGGATCAACAGCGGGATGAAGGCCGACGCGGGCAGATAACGGGCAAACGAGACGAACGGCTCCAGGAGGGCCTCGATCGGCTTATAGGCGCCCATCAGAACGCCAAGCGGCACAGCGATGATGGCCGCCAGCGCAAAGCCGCCGATGACCCGCCATATCGTCATGCCGATGTCGAACAGGAAGCCGTGCTTTATGAGGAGTTCCCAGCCCTCCTGCAGCATGGTCAGCGGGTTAGCGAGAAAGGTTTTCGAGACATGGCCACCGAAGGTTGCCCATGCCCACAGGGCAACGAACAGGACGAAGAACGCAAAGCCATAGGCCGCGCGCTGCTTCGATGTCACGGGATCCAGGGGACGTATCACAGGGCATATACCTCAAAGCAGGGCGCTGACCGCGGGAAATCCCGCTTCCGTACGTCGGGAAGCGGGACCGGCGCGGCGCCGACCGAGTCTACTTGATGAAGCTCGCGTCAAAGAGGTCCTCGGTCTTCGGGATCGATTTGATGATGCCGATCTCGAGCAGCAGGTCTGCAGCTTCTTTGGTGAAAGCCTGGAACTCGCCCACGAAGAATTTCTGGTTCGCGGCTTTGTCCTGCCAGCGCAGATATTTCGCCGAGTTGCCGAACTGTTCGCCGGACTGCTTCACATCGGCGCCCATGATCTCGTAAGACTTGGCCTGATCCTTTTCAATCATGGCGACTGCCTCGAAATAGCTGTCGGCCAGCGCTTGCGCGGCTTTCGGGTTGTCGGTCAGGAACTTCGGCGTGCAACCGAACGTGTCCATGATCATCGGGTAGTCGAGCGTTGTGGCGATGATCTTGCCCTTGTCCGGCGCAGCACGCACTGTCGAGAGGTAAGGCTCATAAGTCATGGCTGCATCGTTCTGACCGGACACGAATGCTTGCGCGGCCGCGGCTGGCTCCAGATTCACCACCGTGACGTCCTTGACCGAGAGGCCGTTTTTCTTGAGCATCCAGGCCAGGGTGAAATAGGGCGCGGTGCCGGGTGCGGATGCGGCGATCGTCTTGCCCTTCAGATCCTTGATCGACGCGACATCGTTTCGCGTCGCCATGCCATCGGCGCCGTAGCTCTTGTCGAGCTGGAAGATCTGCTTGGTTGCAACACCATTGGCATTCCAGGAAATCCAGGTTTCGACGGTGGTCGCCGCGCACTGGACGTCACCCGACGCAATGGCCAGATGCCGGTCCTTCTGCGGGATCTTCTTGATCGTCACATCGAGGCCGTTCTTCTTGAAAATGCCCGCCTGGTTTGCGAGCGTGAGCGGCGCAAATCCGGTCCATCCCGAGATCCCGATGCCGACCTTCACGTCTTCGGCGACGGCTGGTGCGGACACCAGGAGAACGGCGGTTGCTGCGAATATTCCGAGACTACGCATGGCTTATCCTCTTTGCTGGTTCATAGATTGCGTCCTGTTCGCCTGTTCACACCGTGCGGGCGATGCTGCTGCATAGTCCGTTATTGTGCTGGACCGTGACGCCCATTGACATCCTCTCAGCCGCCTTTGAAGCGGGCAACCAGTTTGTGGGACTCGCCTGGATAGAGGAGGCGCACAGCGGTCAGCGTCCGTGCGCTGCGCCAGGTGTGCCGGTCGATCACGAGGCAAGGCGCGCCGATCGCAATGTCCAATGCCGCCGCGGCCTGGTCGTCGGCCACGATGGCGCTGATCGAATGCTCGGCTTCCGTCCATGGGACATGGTGGAGCAGCCACGAGCCGGGCGGTTCGATCGCAAAATCCGCCGCGGCAGCTTCGGGCACCGCGTCGAGATCGATTAGTCTGTCCTCGATAGCGAACGGCACGTCATCGGCGCTGTGGCGGCACGCAATCGCGATCACTTTGCCGGTTTTCCGTACCCCAAGACGAGCGCGGTCGGCGGCGTTTGCGGCGCGGCGCGAGCGCTGGATCAGCTGATAGCCGTAGCTGCGGCCGAGAGCGGTGATCTCCGCGCGGATGTCGGCGATCTGGAGGACCGCTGACAGGAATTTGGGACGGCGCACAAATGTGCCAGCCCGCCGCCGCCGCTCGATAAGATCGGCTTGCGCCAGTTCCGACAGCGCCTTGCTCACTGTCATTCGCGAGCAGCCATAGCGTGCCATGAGCTGGTGCTCGAACGGGATGCGATGGCCCGGCGGCCATTCACCGGTTAGGATTCGGCGCTCGATGTCGAGCCGGATCTGCTTGTACAGCGTCGGCTTGTCGGCTGCCTGGAGTTTGTCGCGATCTGTGGAGAGGCTCATGCCACGAGCCTTCGCATGGCTGCGTTGAATGCGTCGCGCGCCTTCTGGCGGAGCCGGTGGCGCCCACCCTCGACGACTTTGCTGCCGCCTGCCCAGACACAGGCGATGGCACCCGCATTTGCTGCGAAAATCCAGCCGTCGAGGACGGCATCCCTGCGGCGCCCGGCGAGCGACGGATGCGTGGTGTCGAGGGTTACGATGTCCGCGCGTGCACCTGCCCGGAGTCCGACGATCGGCTGCGCGAGCGCCCGGGCGCCGCCTGCGAGCGCGGCGTCGAGCAGCACGCGACCGGTCGAGATGCCGGGACCGCCGGACAACACATTGCGCTTTCGATGTCTTAACCGCTGGCCATATTCGAGCTGACGCAGTTCGTCGGCGACGCCGACCAGTACATTGGAATCTGTGCCGACGCCGAACCGGCCGCCTGCGTCAAGGAATTCGCGGGTCGGAAAAATGCCGTCGCCGAGGCTCGCTTCGGTGACCGGGCAGAGCCCGGCGACTGCGCCGCTGTTGGCAAGCGAGGCGATCTCTGTCGCGGTTGTATGGGTCGCATGGATGAGGCACCAGCGCCGATCGATGGGCGCATGTTCGAGCAGCCACTCAACCGGCCGCCGGCCCGACCAGGCGATGCATTCCTCGACTTCCTTGATCTGTTCGGCGGCGTGGATATGAACCGGCCCGGCTCCGGCCAGTTGCACGATTGCCGCCAGTTCGTCTGGCGTCACGGCCCGCAGGCTGTGCGGAGCGACACCGACATTGGCTCCGGGCAGCGCGCGGACGGCCGTCTGTGTGGCGGCAGTCAGCTTGGCAAACTGGTCGATCGAGCAGATGAACCGGCGCTGGCCGGCATGTGGTGCGGCGCCACCAAAGGAGCTGTGCGCGTAGAAACTCGGCAGCAGTGTGAGCCCGATGCCGGTGATCTCGGCAGCTCGCGCAATTCGCGTCGCCATCTCGGCAGGATTGGCGTAGGGTTCGCCATCGTGGTCGTGATGGAGATAGTGGAATTCCCCGACGCGCGTGTATCCTTGCTCGAGCATCTCGACATAGAGCAACGTTGCGACGGCTTCCGTGTCTTCGGGAGTCATGTCCAGCGCGAAGCGATACATCGTCTCGCGCCATGTCCAGAACGTATCCGCGGCGTTGCCGCGCGTTTCGGCAAGGCCAGCCATGCCACGCTGGAACGCGTGACTATGCAGGCTTGCTATTCCCGGGATTGCCAGCTGGTGGCGTTCATCTTCGTTTTCCGGCGTCGTGCCGATCGTAACTCTGGTGATGATCTCGTCGGTCACAACCATCTGCACGTCATCAGCCCACCCCGAGGGAAGCAGTGCTGACGCGAAATGCAGAGTGGACATGTTTCCAAACCGGGTGGACAGAACACCAACACGATTATATGTATAGACATATCAATATCTCCGTCAAGCTTCTGCTCAGGGAATGCTGCATGGCCGAGCGCTTTGATCGAATCTGGCACAATGCCCGGCTTGCCACCGTTCGGGGGGATCTGCCCGAGCCTGGCGTGATTGAGCGCGGCGTGATCGCAGCGCGGGATGGCCGCATCGTCTTCGCTGGCGCGCGTTCCGACTTTCCATCGGGTGCCGATGCCGCCGAACGGATCGACTGCGCGGGGCGATGGATCACGCCCGGACTGGTGGATTGTCATACCCACCTGGTTTTCGGCGGAAACCGTGCACACGAATTCGAGCTGCGGCTGCAGGGAGCAAGCTACGAAGAGATCGCGCGTGCGGGCGGCGGTATTGTTTCGACGGTCGCTGCAACGCGGGCGTCCAGCGAGGCCGAACTTGTTGCCAGCGCGCTGCCGAGGCTCGACGCATTGATCGGCGAGGGCGTGACGACGGTAGAGATCAAATCCGGCTATGGGCTCAATACGGAAACCGAGATGCGACAGCTGTCAGCCGCACGTGCGGTAGGCCGCAACCGGCCGGTCAGTATCCGGACGACGTTTCTTGGCGCGCACGCACTGCCTCCCGAAGCTGATGGCGACAAGGATCGATACATCGACCTTGTTTGCAGCGAGATGCTGCCGGCGGTGGCTCAGGCCGGATTAGCCGACGCAGTTGATGCCTTTATGGAAGGCATAGCTTTCTCGGGCGATCAAACAGCGCGGGTGTTCCGTGCGGCAACGGCGCTTGGATTGCCGGTCAAGTTGCACGCGGACCAATTGTCGAACCTCGGCGGAGCAGCGCTTGCTTCGGAATTTTCTGCTTTGTCCGCGGATCATCTGGAGCACACGGATCAGGCCGGCGTCGCGGCCATGGCGCGGGCAGGTACGGTGGCAGTGCTTCTGCCGGGCGCGTTCTATTTCATTCGCGAGACGACGAAGCCACCGGTCGAGCTATTCCGCGCCCACGGCGTGAACATGGCGCTGGCGACCGACTGCAATCCCGGCAGCTCGCCGCTGACCTCGCTCCTGCTGGTTATGAACATGGGTGCGACGCTGTTTCGGATGACCGTTGCCGAGTGCATCGCCGGCGTGACGCGGGAAGGCGCGCGTGCATTAGGCATGCTCGGTGAGACCGGTACGCTCGAGGCCGGCAAATGGTGCGATCTCGCGATCTGGGATATCGACCGGCCCGCTGAGCTCGTCTACCGGATCGGCTTCAACCCGTTGCACAGCCGGGTGTGGAGGGGGCAATGAGCGGCCGGGACGCACCCATTGTGGTTTCGCCTGGAAAGGTCAGCCTCGACGATCTGGCGCAAGTGCTTGCCGGCGCTGCGGTCGAACTTGACCGGTCATTCTGGCCGCGCGTCGAGGCCGCATCCGCCATCGTCGCGGAAGCCGCACGTGCTGAAGTCCCGGTCTACGGCATCAATACGGGGTTCGGAAAACTGGCGTCCAAACGCATTCCTGCCCGCGATACGGAGTTGCTGCAGCGCAACTTGATTGTGTCGCATTGTTGCGGGGCGGGGCCAGCTACGCCCGAACCGATCGTCCGACTGATGATGGCGCTGAAGATCATCTCGCTTGGACGAGGCGCTTCGGGCGTGCGCCGCCAGGTTATCGAGCAGCTCCAGGCCATGCTGGCGCGAGGCGTTTATCCGCTGGTGCCGCAGCAGGGATCAGTGGGGGCATCCGGCGATCTGGCGCCGCTGGCTCACATGACGGCCGTCATGATCGGCGAAGGCCAGGCATTTGTCGACGGAAGGATTGTACCGGGCCTTGATGCGCTGGCCGCCGCCCATCTTGCGCCGTTGACGCTTGGACCGAAGGAAGGCCTGGCGCTGATCAATGGTACCCAGTTTTCGACCGCATATGCCATTTCCGGTTTGTTACGCGCCCATGGCCTGGCCTGCGCGACACTGGTGACGGGCGCCCTGTCGGTCGATGCGGCCATGGCTTCGACGGCGCCGTTTTGCCCGGAGATTCAGCAACTGCGTGGGCATGCCGGGCAAATCGCAGCCGGCGCGGCCCTGACAGCGCTGCTGGCGGGTAGCGACATTCGCAACTCGCACCTCGAGGGCGACGAGCGCGTGCAGGATCCCTATTGTCTGCGTTGCCAGCCGCAGGTGGCCGGCGCCGTGCTTGACCTGCTGATGCAGGCCGCCCGCACGTTGACGATCGAAGCCAACGCCGTCACAGACAATCCACTGGTACTGGTTGAGACCGGAGAGATCGTCTCGTGTGGAAATTTTCACGCCGAGCCGGTCGCTTTTGCCGCTGACCAGATTGCCCTGGCATTGTCGGAGATCGGTGCGATCAGCGAGCGACGCATCGCCACGCTCGTCGACCCCGCGCTGAACTTCGGCCTGCCGCCGTTCCTGACCCCCGAGCCGGGCATCAACTCCGGCTTCATGATTGCCGAAGTGACGGCGGCCGCGCTCTATGCCGAGAACAAGCAACGCGCCTCGGCCTGCTCGATCGATTCCACACCAACCAGCGCCAACCAGGAAGATCATGTGTCGATGGCCGCGCACGCTGCGCGCCGGTTGTCGGACATGGCGGACAATCTTGCCACCATTCTCGGCATTGAACTGCTGGTTGCGGCGCAAGGCATCGGGCTGCGTTTGCCGCATTCGACCAGTCCTGCGCTTGCGGCAGTTATTGCGGTGTTGCGCGAGCAGGTGCCGGTGCTTGGTGCCGATCGCTACATGGCCGACGATCTCGCCAAGGCAGCGGCGCTGGTCGAAGCTGGCACATTGCCGGCCGCCGCGATTTCGAGGCTCGAGAACAACCCGTTTCCAAGACTTGCCGAGACAAGACCTGCCGAGACAAGACTTGCCGAGAAAGGTCATCTGTCATGAACCGCCGACTGGATAACGACCGTACGATCCGAGCGCCCCACGGGCCCGGGATCAGCGCCAAGAGCTGGCTGACGGAAGCGCCGTTGAGAATGCTGATGAACAATCTCGATCCGGACGTTGCCGAACGGCCGAGCGAACTTGTCGTCTATGGCGGAATTGGTCGTGCAGCCCGCGACTGGGACAGTTTCGATCG
>VAZH01000312.1 GCA_005884465.1 Alphaproteobacteria bacterium
AGAGATTTCATGGGGAGCGATCCCCGGCTCGACAATCAGCGCCACGCCGCCGGTTGAGGTGAACTTGATGGCGTTGCCTGCGAGATTGAGCAGCACCTGCCGCAGCCGCGCCGCATCGCCGACCACTTCCGCTGGCAGCCGCTCGTCGACATAGGCGGCGATCTCGAGCTTTCTTGCCTGCGCCCGTGGCGCCAGGAGTTCGGTGATGTCCTCGATCAACGCGGCAAGGGCGAAGGGACGGTGTTCGAGGTCGATCTTGCCGGCCTCGATCTTGGAATAATCCAACAGCTCCTCGATCAGCGAGAGCAAAGCGTCCCCCGAGCTTTTCACCGCCTTGGCATAGGTCATCTGCTCCGGCGTCAGCGGCGTATCCAGCAGCAACCCGCTCATGCCGATGATGCCGTTAAGCGGCGTGCGAATTTCGTGGCTGGCCATCGCGAGGAACCGCGACTTGGCACGGCTGGCTGCATCGGCCTGATCGCGCGCTTCGGCAAGCGCGCGCTCGGTCTCGGTGCGGTCGGTGACGTCGCGGCCGACGCATTGCATCTCGGCCGCCCGGCCGGCGTCGCTACGGACGAGGCCTTCGCGCCATGCGATCCATCGCGGCTCCAACGGGCCGGCGATCTTCTGGTCATGAATCCGCGTGCCATCAGGATCGAGCGCGCTCTCGCCTTGCTCAAGCACGGTGAATGCGAAGCGGCTGCCGGCCAGCGCGCTGCGCGGTTGCCCGGCCAGTTCGCAATAGGCGTCGTTGACGAAGGTGATGGCGCCTGCGGCATCGCGCAGCACGATCAGGTCGCCCTGGGATTCGAACAGGCTGCGGGCGCGTTGCTCGGCCTCCTGCAATTCCCAATTGCGGTCGGCCAGCGCCTCGTTGTGCAGTGTTATCTTGCGAAGTTTCTTGCGCATCCAGCGCAAGCGGGTGCTCAAGGTGGCGAGCGCGAAGCAGGCAATTGCGAACAGGAAGCTGGCGCCGATCGCAAAGGCGTGGGGGTCATAGCCGGCTTGTTCGGATCGGCTTCCAGCGATGAATCCATAGGCGCCGCCGAAGGCGGCGGAAAAAATCATGAACGAACGAATCGCGCCGGTGAGCCACGGGTGACGTCGCGCAAAGCGGCGTAGCCGTAACTTGATCCGGAAAAATCGCCGCATCGCCAATACCCCTGAGATTGCCTTGTCGCGATCGCGTCCCGCGGTCGGCATTGAGACCGCCTCGGCGCGCGTCGTGTGCTTGAGGACGACGATGAGACGGCGACCTTGCAAAGTGCTTGAGGCCGGGCGGCGTCACACGGTGCGATGAGAACAACATTAATGAAGTATTAAGAAGCCAAACCCGGAGCGAGGTGGCTTGCAGGCCCGTTCAGGCGGCGCGCCGGAGGTCTTCGGCCAGCGCGCGGTAGGACAAGGCTTCGGCCAGATGCAGCCGGCCGATTTTTCCGGCACCATCGAGGTCGGCGAGCGTGCGGGCGACGCGCAGCACGCGGTGATAGCCCCGCGCCGACAGCCGCATGGTCTCGGCGGCATCGCGCAGCAGTTTTTGGCCCTGCGCATCCGGCTGCGCGATTTCTTCCAGTACCGACGCCGGCGCCTCCGCATTGGTGCGGATATGCGGCAATCCGGCCGCGGCGTAACGCGCCATCTGGACATCGCGCGCCGCGGCGACGCGCGCGGCGACTTCCGCCGAGCCTTCGGCCGGCGGCGGCAGGATCAGGTCTGCAGCGGTCACCGCCGGCACCTCGATCCGCAGATCGATGCGGTCCATCAGCGGCCCCGAGATGCGGGTCTGATAGTCCGATGTGCAGCGGTCGATGCGTCCGCGCTTGCAGGAATAGCCGGGCTCATAGGCGTGGCCGCAGCGGCAGGGGTTCATCGCGGCAACCAGCATGAAGCGCGCCGGATAGGTGACGCGATGATTGGCGCGCGACACCGCGACCTCGCCGTTCTCCAGCGGCTGGCGCAGCGAATCCAGCACCCGCGGATCGAACTCCGGTATTAGGTAGCAAACTCACCAAGCCAGAAGTGGAGCCTTACGGGCCCTGCTCGACATCGGGCGCGAGAGGCGGGGCGCGCGGAACGGCCGTCGCGCGGTCAGCGCGCCGCCTTCGATTTCGCCGGCGACGGAGGCAATCATCGATACTTCGAGCAGTTCGGACGGCGACAGCGGCGGCAGGATCGAGGGCAGCCTTGCTGCCAGCATCGACTTGCCGGCGCCCGGAGAGCCGATCATCAACAGATGATGCCCGCCAGCCGCCGCAATCTCGAGCGCGCGCTTGGCGCTTTCCTGACCCTTGATGTCGCGCAGATCGAGCAGTGCTTCCTCGCGCTCATGAACCTTCGGCGAGGGTCGCGACAGCACCTGCGTGCCCTTGAAATGATTCGCGATCTGGATCAGCGAGCTTGCCGCGACGATCTGGATATCCGGGCTTGCCCAGGCCGCCTCCGCTCCGCAAGCGGCGGGACAGATCAGTCCTTCGTCGCGCGCATTGGCGCCGATCGCCGCCGGCAACACGCCGGCGACCGGCGCGATCGACCCGTCGAGCCCGAGTTCGCCAAGCACCGTGAAGCCAGAAAGCGCATCCGGCGGAATGGCGCCGATCGCCGCCATCAGCCCGAGCGCGATCGGCAAATCGTAATGGCTGCCCTCCTTGGGCAGGTCGGCGGGCGCCAGATTGACCGTGATCCGGCGTGCCGGGAGCGCCAGCCCGGAGGCGATCAGCGCCGAGCGAACCCGCTCGCGGGCCTCGGAAACCGCCTTGTCGGGGAGGCCGACAATGGCAAAAGCGGGCAATCCGGGCGCGACCTGCACCTGCACGTCGACGGCGCGGGCTTCGATCCCCTCAAAGGCTACCGTGGAAACCCGCTGAACCATGCCCGCCCTCTTGCGCAACGGAAGGTAGCGGAAGGCGGCGGCGATGGCAAGAACATTAGGGGAACAGGACTGGCGTTACCCCCGCTTCTTCTCGATCACGTCCCAGATCTTCGCCGCGACGTCGGGCCCGCCAAGGCGCGCGATGGCGCGGATGCCGGTTGGCGAGGTCACGTTGATTTCGGTGAGATTGCCGTCGATGACGTCGATGCCGACGAACAACAGTCCGCGCTCGCGCAGCGTCGGACCCAATGTTTCGCAGATTTCGCGCTCGCGCGGGGTTAGCTCGGTGGCCTGCGCTGCGCCGCCGCGGACCATGTTGGAGCGCAGATCGTCCGGCGCCGGCACGCGGTTGACGGCCCCGGCAAACTCGCCATCGACCAGGAGGATGCGCTTGTCGCCGTGTTTGACCTCGGGAACAAAGCGCTGGATCACCCACGGTTCGCGAAAGGTCACGGAAAACATGTCGTAGAGCGAACCGAAATTCATGTCCTGCGGCATGACGCGAAATACCGCGGCACCGCCGTGGCCATGCAGCGGTTTCATGACAACGGCGCCGTGCTCGTCTCGGAACGCGTTGATCTCGTCGAGATCGCGCGAAATCAACGTCGGTGGCATCAATTTCGCAAAATTCATCACGAACAGCTTTTCCGGCGCATTGCGCACGCCGACCGGATCGTTCACCACCAGCGTTTTCGGATGCAGCCGCTCAAGGAAATGCGTCGAGGTGATGTAGGCGAGATCGAACGGCGGGTCTTGCCGCAGCAGGATGACGTCGAATGCCGCAAGCG
Organism: Alphaproteobacteria bacterium; assembly: GCA_005884465.1. Classification (GTDB taxonomy): domain Bacteria; phylum Pseudomonadota; class Alphaproteobacteria; order Rhizobiales; family Xanthobacteraceae; genus Bradyrhizobium. Next base: position 3,658 of record VAZH01000312.1, read on the forward strand.
GCTCGCGCCGCGGCTCGCCCAGTGTGAAATGATCGCCGGGCTCATCGCGCACGGTGAGCGTCTGTATCGGCGCGGCCAGCTCCTCGCCGCGCAGCGAAAGCTTGTCCGGCGTGTAATAGGAAAGCCCGTGGCCGCGCTTTTGTGCTTCCAAAAGCAGCGCGAAGGTCGAATCGCCGCGAATGTTGATGCGCTCGATGGGGTCCATCTGGACCGCGACGTTCAATTTCATGTTGTTGATCCGAGGGCCTGTCAGGTTGGGGCTTTCATGGGCTGGCGTCGAACGCCGCTAACAAATGGCGCGGCAGCCGTCGCGGCGCAATCAGCATGGCGTCAAAACGCAGCTCGAAATCGGCGTGTTCGGGATGTGTCATCAGCCAGCCTTGCGCGGCATCGATAATGCGCCGCTGCTGGCGCGGCGTCACCGCATGCGATGAGAACAACATTAATGAAGTATTAAGAAGCCAAACCCGGAGCGAGGTGGCTTGCAGGCCCGTTCAGGCGGCGCGCCGGAGGTCTTCGGCCAGCGCGCGGTAGGACAAGGCTTCGGCCAGATGCAGCCGGCCGATTTTTCCGGCACCATCGAGGTCGGCGAGCGTGCGGGCGACGCGCAGCACGCGGTGATAGCCCCGCGCCGACAGCCGCATGGTCTCGGCGGCATCGCGCAGCAGTTTTTGGCCCTGCGCATCCGGCTGCGCGATTTCTTCCAGTACCGACGCCGGCGCCTCCGCATTGGTGCGGATATGCGGCAATCCGGCCGCGGCGTAACGCGCCATCTGGACATCGCGCGCCGCGGCGACGCGCGCGGCGACTTCCGCCGAGCCTTCGGCCGGCGGCGGCACGGCTCTCGGCGGAGAGGCCGGTTCGAAACGCCGCGACCCGCGCGGCAGAGGCGAGTTTTGCGAGTTCATCGGGCGGTAAGGCACCGTCAGTCTTCGCCATCGGCATCCCTGGGGCCAACATCTTTCGAAAGTTCAAGCGCGCGGGCATAGATGGCGCGGCGCGGCCGGCCGGAGACTTCGACCGCGTGCGCCACCGCATCCTTGACGCTGTCGCGTGTGAGCGACGACCGCAACAACTCGTCCAGCTCGTGCTCTGCCATGACCAGCGCGCCCGCCGCCGGCGGGCCGATCACCAGCACGAATTCGCCGCGGGTTTCCAGCGTGTAGGCTGCGTCCGCGAGTTGGGACAGCGGCGCGCGCCTGACGTCTTCATGCATCTTGGTCATTTCGCGGCAGATCGCGGCGTCGCGCGGACCCATGATGTCGGCGAGATCGCGAAGCGTGTCCTGCACGCGGTTTCCCGATTCGAACATGACAAGCGTGGCGTCGATCCGCTTAAGCTCAACAAGTCGCGCGCGGCGTGCGGTTTCCTTGGTCGGCAGAAAGCCTTCAAAGAAAAACCGGTCGGTGGGAAGCGCCGCGACCGACAGCGCAGATAGCACCGAGGAAGGTCCCGGCAGCGCAATCACCTGGTGACCCGCCGCGCAGACTTCCCGCACCAATTTGAAACCAGGGTCGGAGATCAGAGGTGTGCCGGCATCCGAGACCAGGGCGATGGAGGCGCCCTGCGCCAGCCGCTCGAGGATCTTTGGGCGCGCCAGCGCGGCGTTGTGTTCGTGATAGGGTTTGAGCTGCGCCGAGATGGCGTAGCGCTCGGTCAGCCGGCGGGTGATGCGGGTATCCTCGCAGGCAATGAGGTCGACGCCGGCCAGCGTTTCCAGCGCCCGCAAGGTGATGTCGCCGAGATTGCCGATTGGAGTGGCCACCAGATGCAGGCCTGGGGCGGCCTTCGGCGCGGTCAGGACATGGCCCGCGACGGTAAATGTACGGGTGGCGTGTCCCGTCAGGCCTTCAGGCGTATTTATCGAAGCAGCTTTTGCGCGCATAATGCCAATGTAGAGGGAACACAGCGCTTACGCCACGATCGTGCGCGGTGCGGCATGCCGTGCTGCACAATGGCGAGAAAACAGGGTCTGGATGGCCCGCGCGCTGCGCAATAAATCCCTTTGTTTTGGTTAACTATTCGTCGACAATATGCCTGAATCCACCTGCTGATCACGGGAGGTTCAAGTCCTGGCCGGTCTCGGTCGGCCGAGAGAAGAGATGCGATGGTGGGCCCGCGAAATTCCAAGGAGCTGTCCAGGTCTCCGCCCAAGTCTCAGCCGTCGGGGGCAACCCGGCGGACGGCCGTGGGCCTGCTTCTCGGCGCACCCTTGCTTGGGGCTTGCTCCGGCATCCAGCAGACCCTCAGCCAGTTCTCCACTTCGGGGCCGGCGCAGGAGCCGATCGTGGCGGGCACCGGGCAAGTCAAGGTGGGACTGATCCTGCCGCTGTCGGCTCCCGGCAATGCTGGCGTCGCGGCCCAATCGATGAAGAACGCCGCCGAAATGGCGCTGGCCGAATTCCAGAATCCCAATATCCAGCTTCTGATCAAGGATGATGGTGGCAATCCCCAAGGTGGGCAGCAGGGAACCCAGCAGGCGCTCGACGAAGGCGCGGAAATCATTCTGGGTCCCTTGTTCGCGGCGTCGGTTCCGGCGACGGCGCAACTGGCGCGCACGCGCGGCGTATCGGTCATCGCATTCTCGACCGATTCGAGCGTGGCCGGCCGGGGCGTCTATCTCCTGAGCTTCCTCCCCGAATCCGACGTCAACCGGATCATCGAATACGCCGCCAGTACTGGAAAGCGATCTTTCGCTGCGCTATTGCCCGAGAATGCCTATGGCAATGTGGTGGAGGCCGCATTCAAGCAGGCGGTGGGCCGCAGGGGCGGGCGCATCGTCGCGTTTGAAAAATACGGTGCCGACCGCGCGGCCGCGGCGCGGAACGTGGCGCAGGCGCTCGGCCAGGCCGATGCGCTCTTTATCGCGGACGACGGCGACTCGGTGGTGAACGTGGCCGACGCGCTGACGGCTGCCGGCGCCAATCTAAGAAACATCCAGCTGCTCGGCACCGGCCTGTGGGACAATCCGCGTGTCTACGCAAGTCCCGCCTTGCAGGGCGGCCTTTATGCCGCGCCGGATCCTGCCGGCTTCCGCAGTTTCTCGGCCCCCTACCGCGCCAAATTCGGTTCTGATTCGGCGCGCACCGCGACGCTGGCCTATGACGCGGTCGCGCTTGTCGCGGCGCTGGCGCGAACGCAAGGGCCGCAACGGTTCTCGCCTGAAGTCTTGACCAATCCATCCGGCTTTGCCGGCATCGATGGTCTGTTTCGATTCCGCGCCGACGGCACCAACGAGCGTGGCTTAGCCGTGATGAAGGTGACAACA
>VAZH01000313.1 GCA_005884465.1 Alphaproteobacteria bacterium
GGCCTCGGTGACCCGGGGCCTTTCGCGTCTAAGGAGCTGTGAATCCAAAAGCGGCTCGCACGGCGCCAGAATACAGCACTCCTCGCAACATTGCGTTTTAGGTACCGCCTTAATTCGACATTTACTGTGCGCAAGAACAGCCGGTTCCATCCATATTTGCGCAATCGAATTAACTGCGCCGCAATAGTCGGACCTTAGGCTGGTGCCACGGTCACGGTGCTGAGAACGCCGGCAAGACCTAACGTTAGTTCGACCAGCCACGTGTACATGGAGTTTAACCCGATGAAGAACCTTATTGCGCGTTTCGTGAAGGATGAATCCGGCGCGACCGCCATCGAATACGGCTTGATCGCCGCCGGTATTTCGGTCGTGATCATCGTTGCCGTCAACGGTATCGGCACTACCCTCAATACCAAGTTCCAGACCATCTCGACCAATCTGAAATAAGCGGTGTCGCGAAAGCACAGCAGAGGCCCCGGTGATCCGGGGCCTTTGTCGTTTCCGGCGGAGATAGATGACGTACAACATGCAACCACGTGCTATTTTGTTTGCGAAGGCAAGAAAAGCTTCCTTTCCGATCGGCAGCCGGGACAATGCTCCCGTGGCTGCGGTCTGTCTTGCGCTGACCCTCGCGGTTTTTACGCTCGCGTGCCGAATTGCAGCGGTCTGGTAATGCGCGGCACTGTTTCCCCCTTGTTCATCTCTCCTATGTAGTTTCGGACGCCTCGACCTCGCAGCACGGGCTTTGTAGATCCATGATCCTCGACATCGCGCGGCTTCTGCTGTTTCCTGCTCTGATGGCGTTCGCTGCCGCCAGCGACCTGCTCACCATGACGATTTCGAACCGGGTATCGCTGGCGCTGGTCTCTGGCTTCCTGGCTCTCGCCCTCCTGAGCGGCCTGGGATCTTACGATATCCTCTCCCATATCGGCGCGGGCTTCACCGTGCTCACGGTGGCCTTTGCCTGCTTTGCCGTGGGTTGGGTCGGCGGCGGGGATGCAAAGGTTGCAGCCGCAGCGGCGCTTTGGTTCGGCTTTGGTCATCTGCTGAGCTACCTGGTCTATGCCTCGCTGTTCGGCGGTGCCTTGACGCTGTTGCTGCTCCAGTTCCGGCAATGGCCGCTGCCCTACCCGTTCGCGGGCCAGGCCTGGCTGCTCAAGTTGCACGCCAAGGAAAGCGGAATTCCCTATGGCATCGCGCTCGCGATCGGCGCGTTGGTGATCTACCCGGAGACGGAATGGGTCAAGGCGGTCGACCTGACCCACTTCGCCATCCGCTGATCTGCCGGGTAACGCTGCGTTAACGCGATTTAGATACGCCTTATTAACCATGCCTTGACGAATAACTGGTCAACTCCCGTCACCGCGGCAGAAGCGTCGCGGCGCAATGTGGAAAGTGAAGCGTATGAATACCCCACGCATTGTCGTCCTGACCATCGCTGTCGGTGCCGGCGGCATTGCCGCGTATCTCGCAAGCGGGTCTGACAACAAGCCTCCCACTGCGCCGGTTGCACAATTGCAAACCGTGGACGTTCTCGTTGCGAAGTCCGACATCGGCCTCGGCCAGTCGGTCACGCCGGGAGACGTTCAGTGGCAGGCCTGGCCGGCAGCGACCGCAACCAACAGTTTCATTCGCCGCAATGAGCGCCCCGATGCAACGACGCAGGTTGCCGGCTCGATCGCACGCGCGCCATTTATCGCGGGCGAACCGATCCGGGAGCCGAAGCTGGTCAAGGCCAATGGATCGGGCTTCATGGCGGCGATCCTGCCCACCGGCATGCGCGCGATCTCGACCGAAATCTCCCCGGAGACTGGCGCCGGCGGCTTTATCCTGCCCAACGACCGGGTCGATGTCATCCTTTCGAAGCGCGAGAAGAATCCGGACCGCGGCGGTTCGGCCGATATCGTCAATTCGGAGGTTATCCTTGCAAATGTTCGCGTTCTTGCGATCGATCAGACCCCGAAGGAAAAAGACGGCCAGAGCGCCGTGATCGGCAAGACGGTGACGCTTGAGCTGAGGCCCGAGCAAGGGGAGACGCTCGCCCGGGCACGCCAGAGCGGCACGCTGTCGCTGGCGCTGCGCAGTATCGCCGATGCCAGCATGGTGGAGAACCGGTCTGACGACCAGACCCCGAACCGTCGCGGCAGCATCAATGTAGTTCGCTACGGCGTCTCAAGCCCGACGACGGCACAGAAGTGAGCGAAAGGACGTCCGCAATGAAATGCAGGGGAAATCAGCTGTTGATACGGGCCTTCACGGTCCGCGCCCTGTCGTTTTCGGCCGCCGCCGCGCTGACGCTGAACCCGGCCTTGACCCCGGTCGTTGCGAGCGACTATCGCGTCATGGCGCCGCTCGCCAACGATGGACAAATGAATTCGCGCTTTCTTGCGCTCGGCATCGGCAAATCCGTCGTGATCGATCTGCCGCGTGACATCAAGGATGTGCTGGTCGCCGATCCGAAGATTGCAAACGCCGTCATCCGTTCCTCACAGCGCGCCTACATCATCGGCGCGGCGGTCGGTCAGACCAACATCGTATTCTTCGATTCCGCAGGCCAGCAAATTGCCGCCTACGATATCGCCGTCAAGCGCGACCTTAACGGCGTACGCGCCGCGCTGCGGCAGACGTTGCCGAACGCCGACATCCAGATCGAAGGCGTCGGTGACGGCGTGATGCTGTCCGGTTCGGCCTCGAGTCCGATCGAGGCGCAGCAAGCGGGTGAGCTGGCCGCACGGCTGGTGGGAGGGGTCGAGAAGGTCGTCAACTCAATCGCGGTTCGGGGCCGCGATCAGGTGATGCTGAAGGTCACAGTCGCCGAGGTCGCGCGCTCGATCATCAAGCAGATGGGCATCGACCTGACTGCCAACATGAACTACGGCACTGCCGTCGTGAATTTCAATAATAGCAATCCGTTTACGGCCTTGGGCCGACCGCTCGTCACCGGCAACCAGGCAGGCTTCGGATTCGGCTCAACCAACGGACTCCCGTCGGTGACCGCGACGATTCGGGCAATGGAGAATGCCGGCGTGATCCGTACGCTGGCCGAACCGAACCTGACGGCAATTTCCGGAGAATCGGCGACGTTCATTGCAGGCGGCGAGTTTCCGATTCCCGGAGGCTATTCCTGCGACCCGGCCACGCATGTCTGCACCACCCAGATCAGCTACAAGAAATTCGGCATTTCTCTCAACTTCACGCCGGTAGTCATGACCGAAGGCCGGATCAGCCTGCGGGTGATGACCGAGGTGTCGGAGCTGTCGAATGACAATTCCTTTACCTTGGTCCAACAAACCGGTAATGCGGTGACGATCCCCTCGATCAGGACCCGCCGCGCGGAAACCACCCTGGAAATTCCGTCGGGCGGCTCGATGGCGATGGCGGGCCTGATCCAGGACCAGACCAAGCAGGCCATCAACGGTTTGCCCGGCCTGTCGCAATTGCCGGTTCTTGGCACGCTGTTCCGCAGCCGCGACTACGTCAACAGCCAGACCGAACTGATGGTGCTTGTGACGCCTTACGTCGTTCGAGCGGTGGCGCAGAAGGACCTGTCGCGTCCGGATGACGGCTTCGCGGCCTCGTCGGATCCACAAGCCGATCTGTTGGGCAGCATCAATCGCATCTATGGCGTTCCGGGCCGGGTCGAGCCGGCGCGGAATTATCGCGGCACCTATGGCTTTATCACCGACTGAGGCGGGACGAGGATACGAACCATGACAGCCCTGATACCCGCCGATCGCAATCGCCTCTTCCGCGCCGCGGCAGCGCTTGTCGGCGTTGTCGTTGTGCTGGGAGCTTGCACGCACGACCGAGCTTTGGTCGCGAGCGTTCCCGAAGATTATCGGCTGCGTCATCCCATTGCCATTCAGGAAGCTAACCAGTCAGTCGTCATTTTCGTCGGTCAGGCGCGTGGCGGTCTTGCCGCTTCACAGCGCGCCGACGTGATGGGGCTGGCCCAGGTTTGGCTTCGTGAAGGAACCGGCGCGATTGTTGCCGATGTACCGGTCGGCACGCCCAACGCGCGGGCGGCGGGGGACGCATTCCGGCAAGTTCGGTCGTTGCTCGCGGCGGCCGGCGTGCCGCCGCGCGGGATCGTTGTCCGCCGTTATCATCCGGACGACCTGCGAACGCTCGCGACGATCCGCTTGAGCTATCCGAAGATTTCGGCGATTGCCGGTCCCTGCGGCCTGTGGCCGGAGGATCTCGGACCCTCGATCAAGAACAAGAGCTACTTCGACAACAAGCAGTATTACAATTTCGGCTGCGCCTATCAGCGCAACATGGCGGCAATGGTCGACAATCCGTCGGATCTCGTGCAGCCGCGGTCCGAAACCCTCGCCTATACGACGCGGCGCACGGTGGCTTTCGAGAAATATCGCAAGGGCACTGCGACCACGACCATCTATCCCGACGCCGACAAGGCCAAACTCA
>VAZH01000314.1:0-1806 GCA_005884465.1 Alphaproteobacteria bacterium
GAGCTTCGCCCGGTCGAGCTCGGCCGCTATTTCGGCCAGAAGATCGACGACGGTCGCATCCATGTCTGGATCCGTACCGCCGCGAAACTGCCCGATGATCCGGCGCTGCATATGTGCGCGCTGGCCTATGCGTCGGATTTCTCGCTGCTCGATGCCGTCATGGCACGCTACGGCCGCACCTTGTTCGACAAGCGCATGATGCCCGCGAGCCTCGATCACGCGATGTGGTTTCACCGCCCGTTCCGGGCCGACGAGTGGTTGCTTTACGTCCAGGACTCCCCGAGCGCGCAAGGCGGACGCGGATTGACCCGCGGGCTTATCTTCAAGCCCGACGGCACGCTGGTGGCCTCGGTGGCACAGGAAGGCTCGGTCCGCGAACGCAGGTAATGGCGTTTAAGCCGTTTGTTCAACAAGCACGAATTGGGAGACATACCAGCGGGCATACCATCCCATCACCCACGGAATCGGGATAATGAAGGCCGCGGCTAGCGCGAAAACCAGCGTCCGCCACAAGATCTGCCAGCCACTGGCATTGAACAGGATGGTACGCCTTGTGCCGGTAATGTTGCGGCATATCCACCGGATCCACGCCGTGGTCACCCATGCCCACCCGACGATGGTGATGACTGAAACATAGAGCAGCACATACCAGCCGAGATAGGCCCACGGACTGCCTGCAAAGGTGAGCGGGAGGTGACGACCTTGCGAACTGATGTTGGCGACGATCCATCTGATCGTCATCCACGACAGAAATGCCTCCAGCGGAATGACAATGAGCGGGAAATACGAGTCACCGAATCCCGCGTAGCTGCAAAGCCCCTGGATCACGAAGACATACCAGATGTCGCCCGGCTTGCCGGTAAAGCCAAGATCAGGCCGCTGCGGTACGCGCAGGCGTTCGATGAACCAGCGATAGAAACTCGTCGCCGTCCAAGGCGCCGGAATCACCAGCAGGAAACCGATCAGAAAAAGCAGTGCGCGCCCGAGCAGCGCCCAGATGCTGAAATCGACCCAGAGCGACTGGCCGCCCGCGGCACCGCCGGTTGCCGACAGGCCACCCCGTTGTGGTACGGGCGGCAAGCCCGAGGCGCCAGCGAGCAGTCCCGGAATATCCCCGGCTCTTTGCCAGCCCGCCATGCCCTCGGTCCACACCAGCGTCTCCGCCGTCACCGTGCCGTTAGCGATGAACGCGCGTAGCTGAGTTTCCGGATAGGGACCTTGCTGCTTGCCCTGGGACGCAAAAAACCAGGATCGGTTTGACATTTCATCCCCTTAGGCGTTGGAGCGGGCGGGCAAGCCAACGACCGCCGGCAATGGCGCCGCCTCTTGGCGGATCATGCCGCTGCCTGCAGGGAGAGGCTATCGAGCGCGGCCTCACCACAGCAATTGTTTTTCGGTCGGGGCCTGCAACTTTTTGTGCCATTTGCACAGAAAGATGCCAAACTTGCATGAAGCGCAAATCAAGGCGCGAACCGGCGCTGCCGAAAATCCTGAGAATGAAGGCCTGACCATGAAGCTCGTTGTTGCCATTATCAAACCATTCAAACTTGACGAGGTGCGCCAGGCACTCACCGCGATCGGGGTCACCGGCATGACCATCACCGAGGTCAAGGGCTACGGCCGCCAGAAGGGCCACACTGAAATCTATCGCGGTGCCGAATATGTCGTGAATTTTCTGCCGAAGCTCAGAATCGAGGTCGCTGTCCCGTCGAATCTTGCCGACAAGGCGGTGGACGTCATCACCTCGAGCGCGCGCACCGGCCAGATCGGCGACGGCAAGATTTTTGTGACGCCGATCGATCACGC
>VAZH01000314.1:1995-5989 GCA_005884465.1 Alphaproteobacteria bacterium
TTTTTCTGCCCGTGCGGTAAGCACGATTGTGTCGCGAGCCTGTCGTGCCTTCGTTTTGAGCAGATATGATTAGGCTTTGAGCGCGACCGAATAGCGCAGGTCGGGGCGATTCCGGGAAAGCCCGAAAAGGTCCGCGTTCATAATCCGTTAGGGAACACGGCCGATCTGGCACGGCATTTGATTCTCTAGGTGCTGGCTGTGCCCGCGTAGTGAACTTCTCCGCGTGGTGAATCTCAGTCGAGAACGCCCGGTCGCGTCTGGCTCGGGCCCAAGCGGGGATAGGACCCATGAAAATCGTTATGGCGATCATCAAGCCATTCAAGCTCGAAGAAGTCCGTGACGCCTTGACCGCCATTGGCGTTCACGGTCTCACGGTGACGGAGGTCAAGGGATATGGCCGGCAGAAAGGCCATACGGAAATTTACCGCGGCGCTGAATACGCCGTGAGCTTCCTGCCCAAGATCAAGATCGAGGTCGCTGTCGCCTCGGACCAGGTCGACAAGACCATCGACGCCATCACGTCAGCGGCAAAAACCGGACAGATCGGCGACGGCAAGATCTTCGTCATCAACCTCGACCATGCGGTTCGCATCCGCACCGGTGAGGCAGATGCCGCGGCACTCTGATTTCGCGCTCAACCTTTTCCAATCAGGAGTAAACCAAATGACGTTCAAACGTCCCTATAGCGCGGGATTGGCGGCCCTCGCAGTCGGCCTGTTTGCCGCGACCGCCGCCTACGCGGAGCCAACCGTCAACAAGGGCGACAATGCCTGGATGCTGACGTCGACGGTGCTGGTGCTGTTGATGACGATCCCCGGCCTTGCGCTGTTCTATGGCGGTCTGGTCCGCTCCAAGAACATGCTCTCGGTGCTGATGCAGGTTTTCTACACCGTCTGCATCGTCACCATCATCTGGGCGCTCTACGGCTACAGCCTCGCCTTCACCGGCGGTTCGGACTTCATCGGTGGCTTTTCCAAAGCCTTCCTGATGGGTGTCACGCCTGATTCGAAGGCAGCGACGTTCAGCGTCGATGCCAACATCTCGGAACTGGTCTATGTCTGCTTCCAGATGACCTTCGCGGCGATTACCCCCGCGCTCATCGTCGGCGCCTTTGCCGAACGTATGAAATTCGCGGCGGTCGCGCTGTTCATCCCGCTTTGGGTGACGCTGATCTATTTCCCGATCGCGCACATGGTTTGGTACTGGGCTGGCCCGGACGCGATTTCGGATGCGGTCAAGGCGCTCGCTGCAGCGGGTGACGCGGCGGCGAAAACCGCGGCGCAGGCCAAACTCGATGAGGTCAACGCCGACGCCGGCTGGATCTTCAAGAAGGGTGCGATCGACTTCGCAGGCGGCACCGTGGTGCACATCAACTCCGGCATCGCGGGTCTCGTCGGCGCGCTCCTGGTCGGCAAGCGGACCGGCTACGGCAAGGACCTGATGGCTCCGCATTCGCTGACCATGTCCATGATCGGCGCCTCGCTGCTCTGGGTCGGCTGGTTCGGCTTCAACGCCGGATCGAACCTCGAAGCCACCGGTGGCGCCGCGCTCGCCATGACCAATTCCTTCGTCGCGACTGCGGCGGCGGCGCTGTCGTGGATGTTCGCGGAGTGGATCATCAAGGGCCACCCCTCGGTGCTCGGCGCATTGTCGGGCGCGGTGGCGGGACTCGTGGCGGTCACGCCCGCGGCCGGTTACGCCGGTCCGATGGGCGCCATCGTGCTCGGTCTGGTGGTCGGCGTGGTCTGCCTGTTCTTCTGCACCGTGGTCAAGAATGCGCTCGGCTACGACGACGCGCTCGACGTGTTCGGCGTCCACTGCATCGGCGGCATCGTCGGCGCGCTCGGCACCGGCATCCTGGTGAACCCGGCGCTCGGCGGCGCCGGCATCATGGACTACACCATCGGCAAGATCGCGGACTACGATTTCATCGGTCAGATGACCTCGCAGACCTGGGGCGTCTGCACCACGCTGGTGTGGTCGGGCGTCGGCTCGGCGATCCTCTACAAGGTCGTCGACGTCATCGTCGGCCTGCGCGCCAGCGTTGAGGTGGAGCGCGAAGGTCTCGACATCACCGAGCACACGGAGCGCGCTTACAACATGTGAGTTCTCCCCGGGGCGCGATCTCACGGGATCGCGCCCAGAACTACGGTTCGGGCACATACCCGGCAATGCCCCGACCGTTGAGGGGCTCCAGCGCAAGTTGGAGCCCCTTTCTTTTTGGGGGACCATCGACTGCAATTCCGGTCGAACTTGAGTAGACGCTGGATTTTGGAAATGTCATCAGAGTTTCCTGCGTCGAGGATCCGTGATGACCCAGACCACACTTCACTTCGTTTTCACGCCTTCAGGCGCAGGCTGTCTGATCCAGGCGTTAAGGAAGGCCGGCCGAGACGATCTGGTGATCGCCTCCTTCGATGACCTGAGCTTCGGGCCGATCAATCCATCCGATTCGTCGTTGCGCGCGAAATGGGTTGAGAATGAACTCGGCCGGACCGATTGGAACGACATCGGCTCTGGGTCAGAACGGTTGTGGGACGAGGCGCTTTTTCCTGACAATCGAAAGGTCGCGTGGCTATCGCGGCGATCCGCGATGGAATATGCGGGGTTTCTTGAGTGGTTGCGGCGGTTGGGCGACGCACCGTGCGAGGTGGTTGATCTGACAGAAGTCAAGGTCTCTCACCGCCCGGAGCACGGCCCACCCCGATCGCCGCGTTTGGCCATGAGTGTTGGTACGCTTCATCCCGATACAATACGCAACGACACGCTCTGGAATTTGGCCGAGCCATTACAAATAGGCGCACGCGGCCGATATCTCGAGCTCTGGCGACAGCTTCGCTCGGAAAACGCGCCACTGCGCGTTATCGATGGCGACAGGCTTGTGTCGGCGCCCATTTCATTTTTCGATTCGCTCTTGATGTCCTATGTGACGGACAACTGGCAGAAAGTATCGAGGGTCGTCGGACAAGCCTTGGTCTCACGAATGGACGATTGTGTCATTCAGCCTGGCGATACTTTCCTGGCGGCTCGCGTCAATGCCTTGGTCGAAAACGGTCGCCTGGAAATTCGGGGAAAATCCGCTCTCGAAATACTCTTGAGCGAGGTGAGGCTACCGAGGGCGCGATAGGACCAGCGCGGGCATGCTACCCCCGATCCAGAATACTCTTAAACCTCATAACCTGTAGCCCGGATCGAGCGTAGCGCTGTCCGGGAACAGCAAACGCGCGGTGAAAATCCCGGATTTCGCTTCGCTCCATCCGGGCTACGAGTCATCATCGCGGAGCATCGCCATGATTTCATCTGTGGAAGGACCCGAGCCGGCAATGCCTCTTACCTTGGAGAGGCGGCTCGGTGGACGCGTCCCATCAGCTCTTTCGATGATGATGCTGCCGTCCGCGGCGCGCCGGAATGCGACCTCGGTACCGGCAGCTATCCCCAGATAGTCGCGAACCCATTTCGGGATCGTCATCCGGCCATTGCTGGTCACCTTGGTCGGCATTGCCAGTTCCAAACCGTTGCGTTTAGACCTGATAATATCATCAGCCGCGGCGAGGGATAACCGATGGTTAATCGCGTCTTAACCTCGCCGTATCTATGGTGGTTTGATCCGTTTCCGGCCGGTCTCGAATGCGACCGGCCGCCCCACGAACGCTGGCGCTGTAAAGTATGGCAATGACCGCTCCATCCCGTGCGCCGCAGGGCGCCGGCAGTCAGGAAAGCGAGCGCTCGCCATTCGCGCGGCTGACCGAACTGCTGGCCCCCTATCAGCCCGCTAAGCCATTGATAACGCTGTCGTTGGGCGAGCCGCAGCACCCGGTGCCCGGCTTTGTCGGCCCGGTGCTGGCCAAACACACGGTCGAATTCGGTCGCTATCCGATCGCCAGGGGCATCGAGCCGTTCCGGCGGGCGGCTGCGAACTGGCTTTCGACACGATTTGACCTGCCGCGAGGAATCGATCCCGAAACCGAAATTCTGGTGCTGAACGGCAGCCGGG
>VAZH01000329.1 GCA_005884465.1 Alphaproteobacteria bacterium
CAAGCTTTGCCGCGACTTTTGCGATTGGAAAGCCGGTGGCCTTCGAAGCGAGCGCGGAGGAGCGCGATACCCGCGGGTTCATTTCGATCACGACCATGCGCCCGTCGGCCGGATTGATGCCGAACTGCACGTTGGAGCCGCCGGTCTCCACCCCGATCTCGCGCAGCACCGCCAGCGAGGCGTCGCGCATGATCTGGTATTCCTTGTCGGTCAGCGTCAGCGCCGGCGCCACGGTGATGGAATCGCCGGTATGCACGCCCATC
>VAZH01000330.1 GCA_005884465.1 Alphaproteobacteria bacterium
GCGCGTCCGGCAGTGTCTTGGTTTGCACCGAACGCGGCGCTTCCAGCCCGATCCGGTTCATGGCCTCGCGGAAACGGCCGCGGTCCTCCGCCTTGTCGATCGCCTCCGCGGTGGCGCCGATCATCTCGACGTCGAATTTTGCAAGCGTGCCCTGGCGGCGCAGCGACAGCGCGCAGTTCAGCGCGGTCTGCCCACCCATGGTCGGCAACAGCGCAAAGCCGCCGGGAATGATGTGGCGTTCCTTCTCGATGATCTTGGCGACGATCTCAGGGGTGATCGGCTCGATATAGGTCGCATCCGCCAGTTCCGGATCGGTCATGATCGTCGCCGGATTGGAATTGACCAGGACGATGCGATAGCCCTCTTCCTTCAGCGTCTTGACCGCCTGGGTGCCCGAATAATCGAATTCGCAGGCCTGTCCGATCACGATGGGACCGGCGCCGATGATCAGGATGGTGGAGATGTCGGTTCTTTTGGGCATCAGGTCTCACGGGCAGGGAACTGGGCACAAAAAAAGGGCGCGCATGCCGCGCGTCCCTCAAGCACGAGCGCGATCAGCGAAAGTGGAAGCCGGTTTTGCGTCCGATCGCGCTCGCAATTTATGAATGAGCGCATGATCTTCACGCCAAACCGCCCACACTTTGGCGGATCATGCGCTGCCGCCAGGTTGCTCCTCGCGCGCGGGGTGGTCTTTAGACCAGATTCCGCACCCGCGAAAGGGCCTTAAAGGCTCTCTCAACCGGCATTTTGGCCGCTCGATCGGATAGATAGTGCCGGATAGCGGGAATTGGAGGCGGCCCCCGCCTGGACTTGAACCAGGATAAGGAGCGTTAAAAGAATCAGAACGCGTGCCGGGCCACGAACGTCATCCGCCAAGGGTTGTGCCCGATATTGAAATGGGCGCGCGAGGCGGTGAATCCGGCCGCCGCGAGCTTCTTGATCATCGCGGTTTCGCTGTAACGCTGCAGGCCGACGCGCGAGCGCAATTGCCGGTAGTCGGACAGCGCGGTGCTGAGTAGCCCGATCAGCGCGTCTTTCAGAAAGCCGTAGTTCAGCGCGAAGCGCAGCAGCGCGATCACGTCCCGGATCATGCCCACCTCGGGACGCATGATATCGCCGAGGATCAGACGGCCGCTGGGCTTCAAAAGCCGCCGAATCACCGCAAGCGCGAAATCGAATTCGTCCGGGGTCATGTACTGGGCCACCGAATTCATCACCACGAGATCGACCGACTTCTCCGCCATTTTCCGCAAGTCATCGAGCGAACGCACCCTGATTTTCGTGTTCGGGGCGAAACGGGCGATCAGTCGGCCGCGCACGCCCGGCGCAGGCTCCGCCAGGATGAGCTTGCCGCAGGCCTCCGCCACCCGCGCCGCCGACAGGGCTTCGCCGCAGGCGTAATCCAGCACCACGGCATCAGTCGAGGAGATGTAGCCAATGATGTCCCTCGCGATCACCTGAAAATGAAGGTCGCGATGCCGCTTGCTTACATAAATCGTATGCGTGGAATCGTAATAGTCGATCCAGTCGTCCATGGTCGCAGGCGTCCGGCAAAACAAGGGGTTCCGATCGCGGAACGGGCGCATATATGACGCGTTAGATGGTCCGGCGGCCAGTGTCCATGTCGTCAGTGTCCGGTTTCCTAACAGGAAGGTGCCTCGTGAGCAAAGCCAAGTCCGACAAAGTCTCCCCCGATCTCGATACGCCAACCGATCTGCCGCAGGAGGCAGTGGACAAGATTTCGGCGGCGCTCAACACGCTGCTGGCCGACGCCTTCGCGCTGTATCTGAAAACCAAGAATTTTCATTGGCACGTCAGCGGCCGGCATTTCCGCGACTATCATCTGATGCTTGACGAGCAATCGGATGCGATTTTCGCCACCACCGATCAATTGGCCGAGCGGGTGCGCAAGCTCGGCGGCATCACGCTGCGCTCGATCGGGCAGGTCAGCAAGCTGCAGACCATCAAGGACAACAATGAGGACTACGTGCCGCCGCGGCAGATGCTGCGCGAGTTGATGGAAGACAACAAGCACGTGGCAGCCGCGATGCGGAAGGCCCACAAAATCGCCGACGATAATGAGGATAGGGGTACCGCCCAATTGCTTGAACTTTTCATCGACGAAACCGAGCGCCGCACCTGGTTCCTGTTCGAAGCCAGCCGCCAGGAAGGCAGCAATGCGGCGTAGGCCAGCGACCGTCATCGCAAGGAGCGTAACGCCCCTTGCTCCGTCATTCCGGGGCGATGCAAAGCTTCGAACCCGGAATCTCGAGATTCCCCGATGTGCAATTGCACATCTGCGGTCTGGTGCTGACGCACCATCCCGGAATGACGACTCTACTTCCTCCACAATCTCACCAGCGGTCCGTTCGCTCCCATCACCGGATCGCTCTGCGGCAGCTTGACCTTCGGAATCGTTTCCAGCGCCTTGCGATGATTTTCAGGCGTCGGCAGCGTGACGTGCATTTTGGCTCCGGGCGGATAGGCGCCGATCACGCAAAAATCCTTGCTCGTGGAAAGGCTCTGATGCCCGGTGCCGGCGGGAAGAATGGCGACGTCGCCCGCTGAAATCTCGAACTCCTTGCCGCGGTTACCACCGAAGCGGACCCGCGCATGGCCGCGGGCGATGCCGAGCGCCTCGTGAACCGTCGCGTGGTAGTGCAGATAATCGTAGATGCCGTTGCGCCACATGTCGCCCCAGCCATTGGCACCGAACAGTCCCTCGATGGTCTTCTCCGGATGGTCGTTGTCGACTTCGATGGCCTGCTTGTAGAGCAGAAGCGGCAACGCGTTGTTCGGCACGATGCCGTCGTCCTCAAAGGTGAAGGTGAGCGGTTCGATGTCGTCGCTGACAACCGACATGGCGATTCTCCAGCACACAGGATAGGCGCGGATTCAACCGGTATCAGCGGCTTGCGTTCCGTTCGAGAGGCTCGACTAATTGCATGAGTCCCTGACTGTCATGCCCGGACTTGATCCGGGCATCCATCACTCTTGATGGGTTGCCGGGTCAAGCCCGGTAACGACGACGTGCACTACCCGCCCTTCTTCGCGCGCATCAGATCGGCGAACCGCTTGAACAGATAATGCGAATCGCGCGGGCCGGGGGAGGCCTCCGGGTGATACTGCACCGAGAATACCGGCTTGCCCTCGAGCTGGATGCCGCAATTGG
The DNA here is from genome assembly GCA_005884465.1 of Alphaproteobacteria bacterium. Classification (GTDB taxonomy): domain Bacteria; phylum Pseudomonadota; class Alphaproteobacteria; order Rhizobiales; family Xanthobacteraceae; genus Bradyrhizobium. Next base: position 3,173 of record VAZH01000330.1, read on the forward strand.
AGCCGTCGAACAGCGAGACGTGGGTCTGCGTCGCGCCGTCAGGCAAGGTTGCCTGATCCACCGCGAAACCGTGGTTCATCGAGGTGATTTCCACCTTGCCGGTGGTCTCGTCCTTCACCGGATGATTGGCGCCGTGATGGCCCTGATGCATCTTCCTGGTTTTGGCGCCGACCGCCAGGCCCAGCATCTGATGACCCAGGCAAATGCCAAAGGTCGGCGTGCCCGCTGAGATCACCTTCTGGATCACCGGCACCGCGTATTTGCCGGTCGCCGCGGGATCGCCGGGTCCGTTTGACAGAAACACGCCGTCGGGCTTCATCGCCAAAATATCTTCGGCCGATGTGGTCGCCGGCACCACCGTGACCTTGCAGCCAACGCCTGCGAGCAGCCGCAGGATGTTGCGCTTGATGCCGTAATCGATGGCGACGACGTTGAACTCGGGCGCGGTTTGCCGGCCAAACCCTTTTTCCCACGCCCATGGCGTTTCGTCCCAGGTGAAGCGCTGGCCTGAAGTGACCATCGGCACCAGGTCCATGCCCTCGAGGCCCGGCCATTCGCGCGCCTCTTGCTTCAGGCCGTGCAGATCGAACTGGCCGTCCCTGGCGTGTGCGATGACGGCGTTCGGCATACCCTTGCTGCGGATCAGCGCGGTCAGCGCACGGGTATCGATGCCGGAGAGGCCGATGATTCCGCGCGCCCTCAGCCATTGATCGAGATGCCGGGTGGCGCGGTAGTTCGAGGGGTCGGTGATCGCAGCGCGCAGGATCACGCCGCGCGCGC
>VAZH01000331.1 GCA_005884465.1 Alphaproteobacteria bacterium
AAGGTCGACTTCAAGCCGGTCGGCGTCACCGACGTCACCCTCGGTTCAATCGATCTCGAGAAGCAACCCGCGAACCTCAAGGGCCGCGAGTTGCGATTCCGCAAGCTGACGATTGAGCCCGGCGGCATCGTGCCGTGGCATAGCCACGATGACCGGCCCGCTCTTATTTTCGTCCAGCAGGGCGAGATCATCGAGTATGCCAGTAACTGCGCGGCGCCCATTGTGCACAAGGCCGGCGACATCAGGCCCGAAGTGTTCGGCACCTCGCACTGGTGGAAAAACTTGGGCAACCAGACGGTCATTCTGTATGTCGGCGACGTGCGCAAGGATCCGGACGACCACCACATGTAACGAGCGGTATGTAACGAGCGCGCCCACGCCTCGCTGCCGGATGTGACGCGCTGGCGTCCCCGTGTTTGCCCCACACGCCCAGGCGTCACATCCCCTTTTAGTCCGGGCCTTGCGAGGAGCGATGAGCCATGACCGACATATCCGCGGAGATGAAATCCGAAGCTATGGAAATGCACGCTCACTCGCCGGGCGCGGTGTTGCGATCGCTCGTCATCGGCCTGACGGCTTTCCTGACCGTGGTTGATCTGTTTGCGACGCAGGCCATCCTGCCGTCACTGACCAGGCATTACAACGTGACGCCCGCGGCGATGGGCTTCGCGGTCAACGCCAGCACCATGGGAATGGCGGTGGCCGGGCTTGTCGTCGGGTTTTTCAGTCAGCACATCGATCGGCGGCTCGGCATTCTCTTGAGTCTCGCCTTGCTCGCTATTCCCACGACCCTGCTGGCGGTTGCGCCCAACCTCACTGTATTCACGATTCTTCGCATCGCGCAGGGCCTGTGCATGGCATCGGCGTTCGCGCTGACGCTGGCCTATCTCGGCGAGCAATGCAGTGCGATGGATGCCGGTGGCGCGTTTGCGGCCTATATCACCGGCAACGTCGCGAGCAACCTGATCGGCCGCCTGGTTGCCGCAGCGGTCGTGGACACCCTCGGGCTGGCATCGAATTTCTATTTCTTCGCTCTGTTGAATCTCGCCGGCGCGGTTCTGGTGTATTTCACCATCCATCGCGTGCGCCCGATGTATTCGATGCCAATGTTGCAATCGCCGTTCGCAGCCATGATCGGGCACTGGCGCAATCCGTCGCTGCGCGCCGCGTTCGGCATCGGCTTCTGCATCCTGTTCGCCTTCATCGGGACATTCACCTTCGTGAACTTTGTACTCGTGCGTCCGCCGCTTTCCGTGGGACGAATGGAGTTGGGTTTTGTCTATTTGGTCTTCCTGCCCTCCATCGTGACGACCCTTCTTGCCGGCAGAGCCGTCGCGCGCTTCGGAACGCGGCCGGCGATCTGGGGCGCGCTTGCGGTTGCGGCAATCGGCCTGCCGCTGATGCTGTCATCGCATCTTGCGGAAGTCCTGGCCGGCATGGTTCTGGTCGGGATCGGAACGTTCTTCGCGCAGGCCGCCGCAACCGGCTTTGTCGGACGGGCAGCCACCGAAAACCGCGGCGTCGCAAGCGGGACCTATCTCGCCTGCTATTTTTTCGGTGGCCTTGTCGGCAGCGCGGTTCTCGGGCAGCTTTTCGACCGCTTGGGATGGACCGTTTGCCTCGCCGGTGTCGGCGCTTCGCTTGCCGTGGCCGCGCGGCTTACGGCGCGTCTTAGGGCGTGAATCCGCTTTGGGTCAAAAAGCCGACATCCACGAATGTCCGATGTTGGCGTGCGATGCACTACGGATCGCCCCTTGAGCGTTTTCCCGTGCGGACTGGTAACGATAACAAACGATCAAAGCTTCACCGGGTTCGAAAAGTAGGTTACCAAGTCTGGCACAAAGGCGGAAATTTCAGGTAAAGCTATGATTCAGTTGATGCTACAGGGCGCTTATCAGATGTTATGCGTTATCGACCAAGCATGACGATGCGCCTCCGCCAGCAAGTCTTCGCCGTTGCCATTGTTTTCCTTGCAACCCCTTCAGTTGCCGAGCCGTCCGATGGCGGCCGACTTTTGCAGCATGTCCAGAATTCCAGACAACACACGGCAACCGTTTTTGTCTCGAATGAGACCAAAGAAGAACCCGACACCGACATACTGGCGTTGATGTCAGGGAAGTGCAGCACACTTAAAGTCGCGGGCCGCGATTTCGCGTGCAGGGCCGTTGCCTTCTTCCATGGCGAACAAGGCCGGGCAAATTTTACGATCGCGCTCGACGACCCAACTGACGACAGTCACATCATCACCTTCTCGGGTCAAAATAGCCGGAGGGAGCAGGATAATCTCTACGAACTACAAATCGACCGGATGCTGCTGAATTCCAAGCACCGGCCGAGGGTCGATGGCCTGCCGGTGCCGTTCGTTGAGTCATCGGCTGGAATATGCAAGCAGCTCGGAAGCTTCGCGACCAGACAAGTTTCCAGCATCTCCTGTAGCGCGATCGATGGAAATGGCAAAAAGTATGAGCTGCAATTCGAATCCGATGGCTCGCCAATGAACGTGCGGAAGATCAGGCGATCCTCACCGCTGACGGAACGGCGCCGCGCCATGCAAAAAGCGCAACTCGAATGCCGTCGCAAGGCCGATCTTGCTAAGATCCTGCCGAGAGACCGGACGGCTTACATAATCGGATGCCTGGATGCCGATAGCCAAAGACCCATACCGGCCGCGGATCAGTAAGGCGGCACTGCAACCGGCATGCACCAAAAACAAGGGCCGCCGGTGGCGCGGCGGCCCTTTGCCCTTGATGGATGCCCAACACCTGATCAGGCGATCCGGATCAGTCGACTTCCTGCACCACGGTGCGAGTACCCGGATCCACCAGCATCACCCGGTCACCGGAATAGACGTAGCGATACTTGGTGAGGGACGGACCCCACTCCGACGGAACGGCCACGAGTTCAACATCGCTCGGCACCTTGGCGCCAACGACGATCTTTTCCGTCGTCTGAACAGGGCGAAGCTTGTGCTCGGTAACGTAGGTCTTGATCTTGGTTCGATACTGCGGCTCAATCTGAACTGCAGCGGGCGCCGCGCCCGTCGTCGTTACGGTGGTTTGGGCATTGGCCATCGTCGCGACAAGCGACGCCGCCGCAGCCAGCATTAGTAGCTTCTTCATGATTGTCCTCCTGAACCGCACCAGATGCGGCAGAACAAGAACAGCTTTCGCAGCTTCAGGTTCCCTCAATTGAAATTCCATCTGCCCGCCGCGGCCGTTGCCGCCTCTCTTTCCGCGGAACCGCCGGGTTCCACTATCGCCGGGTTCCGCCATCGATGAATGGGGTGAAAATCGATGCCAGCACTGTAGGTAGGGAACAGACTATCCGCTTAGCGATCAGTACGGATGTATGGGCGGTTTGAACTCACCAGGCTACGGTCCGCGTGGAGAGCCGAACGAAGCGCAATCTTGTAACGAGAAATGCTTTCCACACCTGCCTGTGCTTTCCTCCCCCGGTCGGCAATGAGCAAAACCAGGAAGGTAAGCCCTGCCAGGAACGCAATAAAAGCCAAATATGCCAGCCTCATGCCTCACTCCCGCAGGTTTCCAGAAGAAGAATGCAGAAAGAGGGGTCAGCGTTCCCCGGGCGCAACTGGAACCGATGATGTGGCACGCGCGCCCCGCGCCCCACCCAGTTTACCCAAGGTTGTTCGGCCACTCCGAGCGCATTGTTCACTCCGAGCGCATCGAATGAGTTGCTCGGCGATGAACTTGCGGCTCTCATGCCCGCGGCCATTGGGTAGCTCTGCGCATACCTCTTCAAGCACCATGTCCATTGTCGCTTGGGTGGGTTCGTTAAATTCAACCATGCCCCGGCTCCATCGTCAGATGTCGCAAATCGTGCCGGATTTTTCGAAGACGGCTGGCGGTGAAGCAACCTATGGTTGTTCAATTCCGTTATGTAAAAAGTGAACTTCCGCTGCACTGCAACGACGATGCGGGCCGAAATCCGTGGCGCTGGCAGATATTTTTAGGTGATGGCAGGAGCAAAGTACCACTGCCAAGCATTGATTTCCTGTCGTGCGGAGTTGGTTGTGAGTTCCATCACCATCACGATTGCAATTGCGCGGCGGGAGGCCGCCGAAAAATTTCCTGTCCCCTCGGCGGACCTCCATTGGCTCACATCATACTATCGCGGAG
>VAZH01000332.1 GCA_005884465.1 Alphaproteobacteria bacterium
GAGCACCTCATAGAGGTGGCCGTCGATCAGAACCTCGGATTGCAGGAAATTATCGATGCAGCGGACCATCATGGCGCGTTCATCGCGGCATGGTAGATGATTCGTCAGCGGCGCGGGGCGATCCTTAATCCAATATCTTTGCCTTATGCACCGGGGCCGCGGCCGACGCCAGCACACGCCCGGCCTTACTACGTTGGCGCGGTCGGTGGACTACCGGTATTGAGAAGGTTGGAGACTGCGGTCACAAGTTGCGCGGGCGCGAACGGTTTTGCCAACATGATGCTATTGGGCACGCCCTTAGAGGGCCAATCATCGGCGCTCGCCCCGCTCATGTAGACGACCGGAAATCCAGCGTCGATTTCCCTGATCCGGCTCGCGACTTCCCAACCGTTCAGCCTACCCTTCAGGCTAACATCGGTAACGACTGCCTTATAGTTTTTGAGCCTGCCCTTGAACAAGGTCAGCGCCTCTTCGCCAGAAGAAAGAATGTCGGTTGCAAAGCCGCCATCGGCTAGCATTTCCTCGACAACGCCTTGCACGGGGTAGTCGTCCTCAACAACGAGGATCAGGGGTAACTCTTCCACCGGGCCGAAACTCCGCCGATGACGCCGCGCCGTTGCGGCAACCAAAGAACATCACGCGGGAGGGCGACATTTGGTTCCGGGCCAACGTACAAAGTCAACATAAGGGCGCTTCGGCGCAAACGCTCAGGAAGCGTCACGGAACCGTGCCAATCGGACTGGCGCGGAACACCCCCCGGATTTTACCCATCCACTGTGGAACGGTTTTTGGGCTGCCGAACTATCCGGGCGTGCCAATTCCTGCCAATTTGGCACCCACCAAGAACGTTGACATACCCCCGTTGCGGCCTCAGCTCTCCCCCGGGCTGGGGCCGTTTCTTTGGCCATCAGGAATCGACGAGGCGGCGCTAACTGAGGCGGCCGATTGCTCTAGCAGATGGCGAATGCGGTCACGGTGCGCAACGTATCGGTCTTGCAGTTGGCGGAGCGTCCTAAGCAACTCCCGCGCAGCGGTACTGTCGCGGCCGTCACTATCTATGCCCGCCACGATCTGCTCTTGCTTCTTAATATGACTGCTACCGAGAGCGATGTTTTGCTCGGCTTCATCAAGGTGGGCCAGTTGCCTTTCGCGGTCCATGCCGAGGCGGCCTTCACATAAACACGATAATGAGCCCCATCCCGACTAGGGTGTATATGCCTGTAACAGCTGCGCCGAGACAAACATCGGCCATAACGCTCTCAGACGGGAACTTGAACAGCCTGGCGGACAATGGCACTTCCCTGCGGAATGGTTCAGCCCCAAAGGCATCACGCGCGGGGCAGGGAATCGTTCCGGGGGAACTGTACAAAAGTGAACAAGGGGCTTGGCCCTTACTTCGGCGGCTGTAGCTCGCTCTAGCCAGCCCGTTGCCTGATCAGTTTTCAACGGATCCGGGCCGTCGCAGTCGAAGCACTGGAACGTGCGCGGTCCTTCGCCGCCGGGAGGCAGCGCCAGAATCAAATGCGCCCCGCAATTAGGGCACGTCGGTCGTTCCACCTTGCCCATGACGCAATCCTGCTACCGGTCCGGAACTTCGTCAATTTCAAAGGGGATCATCCACAATAATCCACAAAGATCATTGGTTGATCTTTATCGATGTCGCCCGCGTTGCCCAGCCGCTGACGCTGGCGCGCCCTGCGGCGGCCGGGGAAATTTGAGCCGGCAATTTGTTTACCGGTGGCGCGCGCGCAGGAACAATCCGTGGGGAGCCGACTTGATTGGACGGCGCCACGTCGCCGCGCTTGCCCGTGGCCCAGGCACCGCCCCGATCCCGTCTGTCGCAGCAGATCCCGAGACCTCGAGCCGTGCTCAGATGAGAGGGCGGCGTTGCGGTGGCCGATGCTGATATTCAAATCAAATTTGATGGTCCTGCCGTTCTCCGCAAATGGCCTTCACGCAACAATAGACGTATCAGCGGCGCCACTCCCTACCTCGTTGCGGAGGGCACTCTCGAGGAATGCATACGGCAGTTCACGTCCAAGCCGATGTCTCAGCTGCATCTCTACGATATCCACACCACTGCTCGGGGTGAATTGATCACCGCCGTTTTGTCGGCTCAGCAAATCATTGAACTCGCCGCGCTGAGGAATTTTCTTTAGGCGGATTCTGCCGGCCGCCGGCCGCTGGCGCCCCATGCGCTCGGGATCGACCCGGCAATGCCAACATCGGCTCGTCCTCGTTGATTGAGGCCGTGGATAATGGGACTTCGTTTCAGGATGGCCTCGCCGGGTCTAGGAATTGGTTACGTCTATCACACGCTGGATTAGCGGCCTTCCCGGACTCAGCATCCGATTGCGCCAGTCTCGCCCTGACGTTCTGAGGGCTGGTCAATTCGAGTTCGTCAAACCAGCGCTTGGCCTGATCCGGCTGCCCGGCTGACCATCTGCAAGTCTCGTATGGGAAGTGATCTTTGATCGCGGAGTGCCTCACGATAATGTGTCCCCACCGTGTCCCCAGCCTTTCTAGCGGGGCGCATCGGTTCCATAAAAATTCAAGTTATGCCTGATTTCACTGGTGAGCGCGGAGGGACTCGAACCCTCGACCCCATGATTAAAAGTCACGTGCTCTACCACCTGAGCTACGCGCTCACTTGCCGCGCTGTGTAGGGGGCGGCTTGGTGCGGGTCAATAGCGCGACCCCCTGCAAACCTGTAGCCGGCCGAACGTGGATTACCATGGCGGCATCGGCTGTTAGCAGGAATTCCTCAAGCGACCCCGCGCGTCGAAAATCTGTTCCCGTCAATTGGCTTCCTGGCGGATCTCGGAGGTGACCTGCTGGGAGGTGCTGACCACGGTCGGCATCGCGACGGGGCGCAAGCCGATCAACTCCGCAGTCCGGATGGCGGTACTGCGCCAGAACGAAAATTCGTTGACGCGCGAATTTTCCAGAATGGCGATCGCGACCGCGGAAAGGAACGGCAGGCTTTCGAGCACCAGCACGGCGGCGAACACGTAGATCTCGCGGACTTCCTTGTAGTTGTTGGTGACGACCAGAACGGCTGCGCCGGCCAGCAGCAGGACTCCGATGACCGCTTCCCAGAACGCCTGGAATTCGATCGACATCCGCGACAGGCCACCCTTCGAGGTGCGGGCGAACGGCAAATGCTCGGTGATAAGACCATTGGCCACCGCGCGCGACACCGTCCATTGCACCGACATCGCCGCCACCATGGCGCCCAGCATCTGGCCCCACTTCGTGGGCACGCGCAGGCGGTACAGCGCCACGAAATGCACCAGCGAGACCACAAAGGCGGCGATGATCGGCAGCGTCAGGATCTTGTCGGGAATGGCGATGTCGGCGAACGCAACAATCGGCACCCAGATCAGGTTGAGGATGGCAACCAGCACGCCGAGGCTTTCGGCGCCCAGCCAGTTGAGCCAGCCCAATGCAAATTCGCGCCGTTGGTCGGGCGACAACCGGCTGGCGCCGGGAAGAAAACGCCGCCAGTGCTTCTTGACGATCTGGAATCCGCCATAGGCCCAGCGATGGCGCTGCTTCTTGAAGGCCTCATAGGTGTCAGGCAACAGACCATGGCCGTAGCGCTGGTTGGTGTAATGCGTCAGCCAGCCATGCTCGATTATCGCCAGGCCCAGATCGGTGTCCTCGCAAATGGTGTCGCCGGCCCAGCCACCAGCCATGTCCATCGCCGCGCGCCGGATCAGGCACATGGTACCGTGAACGATGATGGCGTTGGCCTCGTTGCGCTGGACCATGCCGATATCGAAGAAGCCGGCATATTCGCCGTTCATGATGTAATGCATCAGCGAACGGTCGCCGTCGCGATGATCCTGCGGCGCCTGCACCAGGCCCACGCGGGGATCGGTGAAGACCGGAACCAGATCCTTCAACCAATCCGGCTGTACGACATAGTCGGCATCGATGATACCGATGATCTCGGCATCGGCTGCGGTGCGGTCCATGGCGATGCGCAACGCGCCGGCCTTGAAGCCTTCGACCTTCTCGGCATTGATGAACTTGAAACGTTCGCCGAGCGCGCGGCAGTGATCCTGGATCGGCTGCCAGAATTCGGGATCGGGGGTGTTGTTGATGATCACAACGCATTCGAAATTCGGATAGTCCAGCCGCGATACCGCATCGAGTGTTTGCTTGAGCATCTCCGGCGGCTCGAAATAGGCCGGCACATGGATCGAAACTTTTGGAAATGCCTCGGTGCCCGCGGCGGCCGGCACCTCGGGCTGCCCCTTGACCAGCAGCCGGCGCGGGTTTCGGCCGAATGCAACGGCAGCGATTTCCTCGATCCGCGCCATCGCGATCAGCACCAGCGGCGCCAGCAGGATCAGTCCCAGCGTCAAGGCAAAGGCCGAACCGAAAACGAAGTAGTGCCCGTTCCAGTAGGCAAACACGGTTGCGACCCAGGCGCCTACGCCATTCGCCGACGCCGAAAGCATCAGCGACTGCATCACGGTGGCCTCGCTCAGCCGCAGGATCGGCAGCGACATCAGCACGCCGACCAGCAGCGCGATGGTGGCCAGTTTCCAGTAGGCCTCGTCGACCACCGGGCCCGACCATGCGAATTTGGGCTCGCGCGCCGCGTTGAGGATTCCCCAATATGGACCGACGCCGCCCTCGAAGAACTTCCAGGGCTGATCGATCGCCTCGACGATGTTGTATTCCATGCCGATCGCTTCGGCGCGGCTGACGAAATTGCGCAGCGTGACCGCCTGCTCGAACGGCCCGGGCATCCCCTTTTTCAGATTGTAGCCGGCGCTCGGCCAGCCGAATTCGGCGATCATGATGCGCTTGCCGGGAAAGGCATCGCGCAGTTTCTGGTAGATGATCAACGCCTGATCGACCGCCTGCTTGTCGGAAAAGCCTTCCCAGTAGGGCAGGATGTGCGCCGCGATGAAATCGACGGACGAGGCGAGTTCGGGGTGCTCGAGCCAGATATTCCAGATTTCGCCCGTGGTCACGGGCACATTGACCGACCCCTTGACGCGCTGGATGAGCTTGATCAGGTCTTCAATCTTCTGCTCGCCGCGGTAGATGGTCTCGTTGCCGACGACGATACCGTTGACGTTGCCGTTGCGCTTGGCGAGTTCGATCGCCGACAGCATCTCGCGTTCATTGCGGTCGGCATTCTTGTCGATCCAGGCGCCGACCGTGACCTTGAGACCTACCTCATTGGCGATCGGCGGCACCAGCTCGACGCCGCCGGTCGAGGAGTACAGCCGGATCGCCCGCGTCAGCGGCGCCAGGGTTTTCAGGTCGGCCCGGATTTTTTCGACGCTGGGAACGTTGTCGACGTCGGGATGCGCCGTGCCTTCGAACGGAGCATAGGACACGCTCGGCAGGATGCCCTTGAAGTCCGGTGCCTGCTGCTTGTCCCGCAATAAACCCCACATGGCAGCGTGAAGGGCGGCCACACAGAACAGAACGGTGACGACGGCGCGCATCACAAAACCAAATGGGGCTGATATGGCAGGGAGGCGGATCCGTCCCGGAGATCCGACCAAGTCAGCGGCAAATCGAGCATATCTCTGCCACGCGATTTAACAACTCATATGACCCCGTGGCGTTTTGAGGGCCGAGTAATCAGATGGTGAAAATTTCGCATCATTCCAATGGGGGTCACGATTATTTGGCCGTCGGCGCAGGAGCGGCGGCAGGCGGGGCCGCCGCTGCTGGCGCCGGCGCGGAAGCGCCGGAAGTAGCGGGGGCGGGTGCGGCAGCGGCGGCGGCCTGCGGCTGCGCCGCCGGATTGATCCAGCAAGCATGGACCCGTCCGCTCAGGCTATCCGGCACCTTGGGATCGATCGCGCTGAAGAAGCGCACCAGGCAGCGAAAGGTCGCCTGGACGTGGCCGCCCGGGCAGCCAAACCGGTCATAAAGATCGAGTGTCGAGATCATCGCGCCACATTAAAACCACCACCCGGCGGCCGAGCCAGACGCATTCGGGGTTTCCGGCCGGACCATTGATGGCCTGCGACGCTTCCACGAATTCGTCGGTTTTGCGCTGAGTTTCCTTGGCCGCATCGGCCGATGGGGCGGAATTTGCTGCCGGCGGCTTGGTCGACTGATCCTGGGCCCTAAGGTCGCCGCTCTGGGCGAGCGCGCTTCCAATACCGATCAGGAGTGTGAGCCCGGGCACGGCGAGGTGATGCAAAACCGCATTTTTAACCTGGAGTACCCGTCGACGCATAAATTCTCCGATTTCGTTTCCCGCCCCGCGACCGCTGGTTTGATGCCGGTCAAATAGGTCCCCAATGCGGCGGAGACGCTGACCGTTTCCCATGACGGGTATTTCGGATTTTGTCCAGCAAAGTCACAACTTTATCGCGTTGTGGTAAAGCCGCGGCGTGAACGGCCGAGATTGCGCATATCCTGCTCTTGGCAGATGCCCGGCGACCGGCTAATCGACGATCCCCGCCCGGAGGATCAAGCTGATTTCTCTTCGTACGCCGCTGGCGCTTTTGCTGATATCCCTGGGTGCGATTGCTGCCGTGTGGTGGTGGCTGGCGACGCCTATCACCCTGGCGCGCGCGCCAATCGATCCCAACGCCAAGCTGTTGTGCGTGTCCTATGCGCCGTTCCGCGAAGGACAGACGCCGCTGGTCCTGACCACCCACATCGCACCGGAGCAGATCGCCCAGGATCTGGCGCAACTCGCCAAAATATCCGATTGCGTGCGCACCTATTCGATCGAAAACGGCCTCGATCAGGTTCCAGCGCTCGCCGCCAAAGTGGGCCTAAAGGTCATCCAGGGAATATGGCTCGGCAGCAACCGCCTGAAGAACCTGGCGCAGATTTCGACCGTGGTGCGCCTGGCGAAGGAATACCCTGATGTCATCACCGCGGTGGTGGTCGGCAACGAGGTGCTGCTGCGCGGTGAGATGACGACATCCGACCTCGCCGCCACCATCCGCTCGGTCAAATCGCAGGTTTCGGTTCCGATCACCTACGCCGATGTGTGGGAATATTGGCTTCGCAACCGGGAAATCTATGAAGCCGTCGATTTTGTCACGATCCACATCCTGCCCTACTGGGAAGACTTCCCGATCCGTGCGAAACATGCCGCCGCCCATGTCGACGCCATCCGCAAGCGAATGGCGGTGGCGTTTCCGGGCAAGGAAATTTTGATCGGGGAAACCGGCTGGCCGAGCCAGGGACGAATGCGCGAGGGTGCGCTGCCGTCGCGCACCAATCAGGCGCGGGTCGTGTCCGAAATCCTGGGTCTGGCGAAGCAGGAGAATTTTCGCGTCAATCTGATCGAAGCCTATGACCAGCCGTGGAAGCGTCAGCTCGAGGGCACCGTCGGCGGATATTGGGGCCTGATCGATTCCGTGCAGCGTGCGGTGAAATACCCGCCCGGTGAAGCCATCAGCAACTTTCCGTTCTGGAAGCTGCAAATGGGCAGCGGAATGGCATTGAGCGCTTTCATATTCGGCGCGGCCTGGCTGACCTTGCGGCGCCGGCCCTGGAAACCGCGGCTGACATCCTGGATCGCGGTCGGCATCTCCGCGACCACCGCCGGGATTCTGTTCGGAATAGCCTCCGACAAGATGTTCTATGAAAGCTACGGCATCGGGGGCTGGCTTGGATGGGGCGCGCTGCTGACGGCCGCCATCGCTTCGCCCATGCTTTGCGCCAACGCGTTGATGTCCGGACGGGCGCTGCCGACATTTCTGGAACTGCTGGGTCCCCGCGACGGGCGAGCTGCCTCGGTGCTGACAATGATCCTGGTAGCCGCACTACTGGTCACTACCTTGATTGGCACCGAGACTGCGCTCGGCTTTGTGTTCGATCCGCGCTACCGCGATTTTCCGTTTGCCGCGCTGACCATGGCGGTGGTGCCGTTCTCGATGCTGATGCTGCTCAACCGTCCGCAGGACGGCGTGCGCCCGATCGCCGAAACCGTATTTGCCGGCCTGTTGGCGGGATCCGTGCTCTACATCTTGCCCAGCGAGGGCGCGGACAACTGGCAATCGCTGTGGACCTGCGCGGTGTATTTCCTGCTCGCGGTTACGCTGTGGCGGGCGCGGGGCGTGCAAATCCCAAAATAAGCAGGCCGATTGCGATACCTGACAGGCCGATATTGTAGAGCACGATCCCAAACCCGGCCGCGATCAGCCCGCCCGTCAGCAGAACGATCGACGGCCGGATCACGTGAAGGGTCGCGATGATGAGCGCGACCACGCCGAATACCGAATTGCGAAACAGGTAGGTCGCGAGCAGGCGGGTCTTGCACAGCATGGTCTGCAAGCCGGCATCGCATGCCAGCGCCACCGTCGAGAGCTCGATCGCGAGATAGCGCAGGTAGAGTGCGTAGCCGACGGTGACGAAGCCCACGATCAACAGCCATTGCACCTGATAGGCCGTCAGCCGAAACGGAGTTTTTTTCATGGGCCGAATATGGTGGGCAACGCGGGGCGGGACAACCCGGAGCGGACTCCGTCCGTCATCCCTGCGTAACCGGCTTCGCCGTTACTGCTGGAGCCGCGAGCCAATGGGTCCGCGCGAAACGCGGCCCGATGACTGGCTCCGCGAGCCTCGAAGGACAAGCGGGCCCAAGCCGTCGTCCTTCGAGACGGCCGCTTCGCGGCCTCCTCAGGATGACGGGGATGGTTCCGAGTGCGCCGCTTCGCCAGCATGTAAAAATCTTGCCGTAACACCTTGCAATTATGAGCT
>VAZH01000333.1 GCA_005884465.1 Alphaproteobacteria bacterium
ATTGCGGACCGACCAGAACGAGATCGGCGCCGGCTGCCTGAATGCGCGCGATGCCCTCCTCCACCAGCTTTGCCGTCTCCGCCGGATCAAGGTTACGCAACACGGCATTGGTGCCGACCTGCCAGATCACGAGATCCGGCTTCATGTCGAGCACGGCTGTCTGCAGCCGCTTCATCATTTCGGGCGCGTCTTCGCCGCCCTGGCCGCGATTGATGACGGTAATGTCGGCGGTCGGATATTGCCGGTGCAACTGCGCCGCCAGCCGGTTGGGATAGGTGAATTCAGGCGATGTCGTACCGTAACCGACCGTCGAAGACGATCCGAACGCGACGATCACCACCGGCTCCCCCGAGGCCAGCTTGCTCGCGACATGCGGCAGCGACCCCATCGATTTGGCGCCGCCCTTCGGCGGCAGGCATGGAACACGGCTGAAAATGTCGCCGGCCGATTTCGCGACCTCCTTGACCTTTTCGATCGCCTTGGCGGTGAGACTTTTTTGCTGCGACGGATTTTGCTGGTCGACAGCCGCAACATTCCCAGCGCCGGTCGCGCCGGTTGTTTGTGCTGCGGGCGGCTTTGCGCCGTCAGACTTGGTGCTGTCAGATTTGGCGCTGTCAGATTTGGCGCTGTCAGAAAGGGCGCCCTGCCGGGCGGCCTCGGCTACTTGCGCGCGCGCGGGCAAAATCGACGCCGGAGTCAGCAGCACAAGCGCCGCGACCGCGGGCACGGCCAGCGCTGTGATCCTGCAAAAAGGGTAGTGAAAACTCATTAACGCTAGATCCTCAATTCTGCTGGGCTGGCTTAAGGTGAGCCGCTTCGATTACAAATTGCGCCAGCGCGCGGCCAAGGCAATCGTGGACACGCTTCGCAAGATCGAGGCCGTGCGATGTGCTGAACAGGTCGAAGTCTCCCTGGTCATGCCACTGACGCATGATGGCGAAACGGTCGAACAGCGGCACCTCGCGCTGCTGCGCCATCACTCGCATGTTATCGAGGTAGGGCGAGGCAGAAATCATCGTTTCCGTGCGCGGGCTATATTGCAGATTCATCAAAACCACGTCGGCTCCAGCATTTTGCAGCGCAGCAATTCCTTCGCCGACCGCGGCACGAAAATCATCGGGATCGATGGATCGCATAGCATCGACGGTGCCGGTCTGCCAGATAACCAAAGTAGGCTTTTTAACTTCCACGAGCTTCACGAGCCCGCCAACGACCTCCCCAGCGGTTTTCTTGACCTGTAGTTCGATGGATACGTTCACCGGGACCGCAGGCAGTTTGTCGCGCAGCGTCGCCTGCAACCGGCCGGGATAGGCGCTTCCATCGGATGTATTGATGGTCGACGAGCGGCTGCCCACCACCAGAATATCCAGCGAATGGCCGCTTTTTACAGCTTCCGCGACCTTGGGAAGCGAGCTTTCGCTTGTGAGCAGGTAAGCCGGGACTTCGCAACTTGAAGGGGCATCCTCGGCGCGCGCGGGGGCCGCGGTCAGAAGACACGCCAGCAATATCGGGCCCAGGATGGCCCCCGAGTTGGACTTCATGAGCCCCCTCCCGCCATGTCAGCGTTGCCGCCGGTGCTTTTTGTCCGCGATCCACCCTTGTCGGCAACGTGCTTGTACCACGAAATCACCCACGCCATGGCCCACATGATGAGGATTCCGGAAATGCTGATAATGAAATGCATCCCGGCGCCGCCGGAGATCTCGGCCAGCAGGAAGTGCCCCGCGAACGCCAGGAACACGCCGAGGCAGAAAATCTCCAGCGAGTGCTGGCCGCACAGGATCAGCGGCCGCAGCCAAGCGGATTTCAATCCGGGCCAGTCCTTTGGCAGGAAGCGGACGGTAATGGCCGCCAGCGCCAGGAAATGCGCGAACCTGAGCACGTCGAGATCGGTCTTGTTGATGGGATACATCCACTGCTCGACCCGGCGCGGCATCAGATGGCCCAACTGCGGGAAATACCAGGTCAGGGTGACGCAGAACGCCGCGAACAGATAGGCGAAACAAATCCACAGCGTGATCCGTGACGAGATGATCCGTGACATTCGACTGGCGCCGCCCAGCGCGCACCATGCGCCGAACACGAACAGCAATTGCCAGGCGAACGGATTGAAGGCCCAGAAGCCGTTCGGGTATGCCGTCAGATACAGATCGTACTGCCAGGTGATAGCGTAGAGCGCGACCGACAGCGCCAATGTGACATCGGTTCGCCACTTCATCAGCCAGAGGATCACGGGAAGAAAAAGCATCAGCACGATGTAGAGCGGCAGCACGTCCATGTTGACCGGGCGAAATCTCAAGAGCAGCGCCTGGACGATGGTGACGTCCGGCTGCTTGAGAAAATCCATGATGCCCATTTCTTCCGAATACAGCGGGTTCTCGAAACGGGTGGCGACGTAGGAAATTTCGGCGAGGAAGATCGTGAACAGAAACACGTGCGCGACATAAATCTGCCAGACCCGCCGCAGGATGCGCGCGGTTGCGACCACGAAGCCGGACTCGAGCATCGCGCGTCCGTAAACGAACGCTGCGGTGTAGCCCGAGATGAAAATGAAAATTTCGGTGGCGTCCGAGAATCCGTAGTTGCGGATCGTGAACCAGGTCAAAAGATTGGGCGGCAGATGGTCGATGAAGATCAGCCACAGCGCCAGCCCACGAAACAGATCAAGCCGCAATTCGCGCTCGGCGCCGACCGGAAGCAGGATGCCGGGTAGCGATGCGGCCGGCGCGGTCGCCGCGTCGCGCACGATCGCGCCCGCTTCGCCCGCGAGCGGTGGTCCGAAAATCCGATCGGCAATGGACGTCATCTGGCACCGTCTTGGGCTCGGCCCTAGGCGAAAGATAGTATCGGTCCGCAACTTGCAAGCAAAGATATGTGGTGGACCGGGCGGCCGCGCTTTTGGGCCGGAACTATGTTGAAACGACGAAAGTCCGGCGATTTGGTTCCGCCTGAAATTTTGGCTAAGATGCTACACGATTTGGAAAGAGTCGTCCCGCATGTACCGCACCATTACACGCCAGATCGAGGTCACCGTCGAACCGAACTTCCTGCCGGAACGCTCGTCGGTCGAACACCGTCAATATTTCTGGTCCTACACCATCGTCATCACCAACACCGGCGAGGAGACGGTGCAACTGCGGACGCGGCACTGGATCATCACCGACGCCACCGGCCGCAAGCAGGAGGTCCGCGGCGAAGGCGTGGTCGGCGAACAGCCGGTGCTCGCGCCCGGCGAGCGCTTCGAATACACCAGCGGCGTGCCGCTTCCGACCGCCTCCGGCTTCATGACCGGCCGCTACCAGATGGTGAGCGAGAGCGGCGAGCGATTCGAGATCGACGTTCCGACATTCTCGCTCGACAGTCCCGACAGCAAGCGGACGCTGAATTGAGGTGTGGGGTGCTGCGCTGCTTCACCTGTTCCGTCATTGCCGGGCTTGACCCGGCAATCCATCTCCTTCTGAAAGTGTTCTTGCGAAGATGGATGGATGGCCGGATCAAGTCCGGCCATGACGAGCAGCATTTGCTGCCCTCTACTCCACGCCCGCTTCCGTCGGGGTGAATTGATAGACCGAGCTGCAAAACTCGCAGGTCACCACGACCTTGCCGTCTTTCACCATGTCCGCACGATCCTTCGGCGCGAAGCTCGCGAGCATCGACGCAACGGCCTCGCGCGAACACGAGCATTGCGCGCGCAGCGGCAGCGGCTGAAACACGCGAACGCCGCGCTGGTGAAACAGCCGGTACAACAGCCGCTCGCCCGACAGGTCTGGATCGATCAGCTCGATATCCTCGACGGTCGAGATCAGGGACTGGCCTTCGATCCAGGCGTCGTCCTCGGCGACCGTGTGGGTGACGCTGCCCTCCGGCGCATCGCCCGGATGTAAGTCAGCCTGCCGCGCCCGCTCCGGCGCTTTCGGGAGAAATTGCAGCAGCATTCCGCCGGCGCGCCAGCGATGTCTTGGGCCCTCGCCGCCGCGCCATTCCTCACCGACCGCAAGCCGCACCCGGGTCGGAATCTGTTCCGAGCGCAGAAAGTACTCATGCGCGGCATCTTCCAGACTGCCGCCTTCGAGCGCCACCATCCCTTGATAGCGGCTCATGTCCGGACCCTGATCGATGGTCATGGCAAGATGTCCGCGTCCGAGCAACGCGCCGGAATCCTGGCCCTCCTTGAGCCGCTTCGCATCGAACCGCGCATAGGCGCGCAGGCGATCCGGCGCCTGGAAGTCGACGATCATGAACGACACCGGACCATCGGTCTGGGTCTGAAGAATGAAGCGGCCTTCGAATTTCAGCGACGAGCCGAGCAGCGTCGTCAGTACGATCGCCTCGCCCAGCAGCTTGGCGACCGATGGGGGATAATCGTGTTTGGCCAGCACATCGTCGAGCGCGGGGCCGAGCCGGGTCAAGCGGCCGCGCAGATCGAGCGCATCGACCTCAAACGGCAGCACCGCGTCATCGACCGGAACAGCCGACGGCGCGCGGATCGGGGTTTCAACTGAGGTTTTGGTGTCGGGGGATTGTGAGATCATGGCGCTTTATCTGGGGTCGACCAGCGGAAATCGAAACCCCTGCAGAAGGGTGAAAATGTTCTCACTTGTGATCTCCGCGAACGCGGCGACCCATAACCACCGGCGTTGATAGTTGCGAAGCGTGTCTACCAGATCGCGAAAATCAAAGACCTCGCGGTATCGGTGCCGGCGTTCGCCGGGACGACGATGCCGCTAGTTCTGGTTCGCGTGAAGTTACGCCACCGTCTCAAAACACCACGCCAGAATGCCCTTTTGCGCGTGCAGGCGATTTTCGGCCTCGTCGAACACCACCGACTGCGGGCCGTCGATCACCTCGTCGGTGACTTCGTCGCCGCGATGGGCGGGAAGGCAATGCATGAACAGCGCGTCGGGCTTTGCCAGCGACATCAGCTTGGCGTTGACCTGATACGGCTTCAAGAGATTGTGGCGGTACTCGCCATCCTTGTCGCCCATCGAGAACCAGGTGTCGGTGACCACGCAATCGGCGCCGCGCACCGCGGCCTCCGGATCGTTGCCAAGCACGATCGGCGCCTGCGTCGCCTTGATCCACTCCTTCATCGATTTGTTCGGCGCGAGCTGCGGCGGCGTCGCAACGCGCAGATTGAACCGGAAACGCTCCGCCGCATGCGCCCATGATGCCAGCACATTGTTGTCATCGCCGGTCCAGGCGATGGTGCGGCCTTGGATCGGACCGCGATGTTCCTCAAACGTCATCAGATCCGCCATCACCTGGCAGGGATGCGAGCGTCGCGTCAGGCCGTTGATGACCGGCACGGTAGCGTGCGCGGCGAGCTCCAGCAGCGCGTCATGGTTGAGAATTCGGATCATGATGGCGTCAACGTAGCGCGACAGCACCCGCGCGGTGTCGGCGATGGTCTCGCCGCGGCCGAGCTGCATTTCCGCACCCGTCAGCATGATCGATTCACCGCCGAGCTGGCGCATGCCGACGTCGAACGACACCCGGGTACGGGTCGAGGGCTTTTCGAAAATCATCGCCAGCGTCTTGCCCTCGAGCGGCTTTTTCGGCTTCCCATGCCCCTTCAGCTTCGCCTTCATGGCGACGCTCAAGGCGAGCATGTTGCGCAACTCCTTGGTCGGGATCTCGTTGAGATCGAGAAAATGGCGCAGAGCTTTGCTCATTGCCCCGCCGCCCGCTTCAACTGACCGCTGGCAAGCGCCACGCAGGCGCGCTCGAGCCGTGCTATGGATTCCTCGATCTCCGCCTCGGTCACGATCAACGGTGGCAGGAACCGGACCACGTTTTCGCCCGCGCCCACGGTGAGCAGCTTTTGCTCGCGCAGCGCCGTCACCAGATCGCCCGACGGCACCACCGCCTTCAGGCCGATCAGCAGTCCCTCGCCGCGCACTTCGGCGAGTATCTTGGGATGGCAATCGACCGCCGAGGCCAGCTTTTGCTTGAGCAGCAGCGACATCTTCTGCGCGTGTTCGAAAAAACCGGGCTTCAGCATGACGTCCAGCACCGCGTTCGCGGCCGCAACCGCAAGCGGGTTGCCGCCGAAGGTCGAGCCGTGCGACCCCGGCGTCATGCCGGAGGCAGCTTCTGACGTCGCCAGGCAGGCGCCGATCGGAAAACCGCCGCCGAGGGCTTTCGCCAGCGACATCACATCAGGTGTGACGCCGATGCGCTTGTAGGCAAAGAGCTCGCCGGTGCGCCCCATGCCGGTCTGCACCTCGTCGAAGATCAACAGCAGGCCGTTATCGTCACAGAGCTGGCGCAGCGCCTTGAAGAACGCATGCGGTGCGGCGCGCACGCCGCCTTCGCCCTGCAGCGGCTCGATCAGAATGCCCGCGGTGTGCGGGCCGATTGCCTTCTTGACGGCTTCGAGGTCGCCGAACAGCACCTGGTCGAAGCCATCCACCGGCGGCCCAAAACCTTCGAGATATTTTGGCGAGCCGGTCGCGGCCAGCGTCGCCAGCGTCCGCCCGTGAAACGCGCCGTCGAAGGTGACGATCCGGTAGCGCTCCGCGTGGCCTTTGGCGGCGTGATACTTGCGGGTCATCTTGATCGCGCATTCCATCGCCTCGGCGCCGGAATTTGCGAAAAACACGAAGTCGGCAAAGCTTTGTTCGCACAGTCGTGCCGCGAGCCGCTCGCCGTCCGGGCTCCTGAACAGGTTCGACATGTGCCAAAGCCTTGTCGCCTGCTCCTGCAGCGCCGCGACCAGATGAGGATGCGCATGGCCCAGCGCATTCACCGCGACGCCGGAGGTGAAATCGAGATAGCGCTCGCCGTCGGTCGCGATCAACCAGGCGCCTTCGCCGCGCTCGAAACCGAGATCCACCCGGGCGAATACGGGAAGCAGATGCGACGTCGCGCTGTTGGTCATGGCGATCACTGAGGGTTAGGCCCGGCTACAATGCGCGCATTGGCGCGATCGCATCAACAGCCGAGCCCCGGAAAAACAAAACGTGCCGCCTTTTCGGGGCGGCACGTGTGAACATTCTATGCGCACGGCGATAAGTGTCAACCGGTCACGCGGCGGCCAGCCCGCCCCGTTAACCTTTCGATGCCGTGGAAAAATCCAATTGCAATGCTTAGATGACGGAACATGTGGACGCGCCCACGCGGACTCTTGCGCCGGAGTCACGCCATATTGTAGCCTCTGTCCTGTTGGGTACGACATCTCGTGCGGCAGTTCTGATCCTCTAAGTCCAACCGTTCGGCGTACACGTTCGGGCGCAATCGCTGCGCCCGGCGAGGGCTAAGGGATTCTGCCCGCAGGGATTTTGACAGATTTGGCATCACCGCGCTGTCCCACATTTGGCCAGTGCGACGCGAAGGAAAGAGTGCCATGACAGTATTGACCTGG